>WFXV01000253.1 GCA_015490435.1 Thermaceae bacterium | reverse complement strand
GGGGCCAGGGGCTCATCCGCCGGAAGGCCTCGGGGGAAAGCTTCAGGGTGTTGACCCTGAGCCCCCGGGCGGGCGGCTCGCCGAGCGCGCGCAAAAAGGCGTCGTACTCGGGCCCGAGCAGCTCGGCCATGCGCTTTAGGAAGGCCCCGGGGTAGCCCACGGGAGAAACCGTATCATGAGGGGGATGAAGCTGGTCGTCCTCCCCCACCGGCTCTACCTAGCGAAGGCTCAGGAGCTTCCCGAAAACGTCCGCTCGGCGCCCTTTTGGGTCTACATCCAGGCCGAGGGCACGGGCACCCTGGTGGTGCCCGAGGAATGCCTCCCCGAGGGCGCGAAGGCCGAGGGTCCCTTCGTCGCGCTCGCCTTCGAGGGGCCGCTTCCCCTCGAGATGATCGGGGTGCTGGGCAAGGTGGGGAGCCTGCTCGCCGAGGTGGGGGTGAGCATCTTCGCCTACTCCGCCTTCGAGACCGACTACATCCTGATCCGCGAGCGCTACAAGAAGCTCGCGATCGAGACCCTCCGGGAAGCCGGGTACCAGGTCGAATGATCCTCGGGGTGGGGGTGGATCTGGTCGAGGTCGGGCGGATGCGCGCCCTCTATGCCCGCTACGGACGGCGCCTTCTCGAGCGCGTCTACCTCCCTGAGGAGATCGCCTACCTCGAGACCCAAAAAGACCCCGTCCCCGCGCTTGCCGCCCGGTTCGCGGCCAAGGAGGCCTTTGTCAAGGCCTACCCGGGGAAGGCCTGGATCACCGAGGTGGGGGTGGCGCGGGACCCGAGGCCCCGGCTCGTCTTCCGGGGTCGGCTCGCGGAGGAGGTGGCCCGGCGGGGTATCCGGTCCTGGGTGAGCCTTTCCCACGAGCGGGGTCATGCAGTGGCGGTGGTGGTGCTCGAGCTCACTTCTCCCCCCCAAGCTTCAAAATCCAGCGAATCATCGCCCTGAGCTCGGGGTCGGGCACTCGTTTTCGATCCTGGGCCGGCATCACCCTCTGGATGCCGTAGATCGTGGTGGTGTTGGGATCGAACCACTTCCCCCGGCTGCCCTCGCGCACGCTCTTATAGAGCTCCTCCTCCGCCCTCGGGTCGCCCTTGTAGCGGGCCGCGATCGCCTCGAAGGGCGGGCCGACCAGGGGGTTTTTCACGTCGTGGCAGTTGGTGCAACCGAACTTGTGGAAGAAGTCCTTGACCACCTCCGGCGAGAAGTCGGGCGGCGGGGGCGGCCGGCGGAGGTAGAAAAATGCCCCCGCGGCCAGGACCAGGACCGCCGTGGCCAGGGCGAGCAGGTTTCGGTTGGCGCCGCGCAGCATGGCTAGAAGTCCTTTCGCGCGAAGACACGGCCGGCGAGCCAAGCCGGCACCGCCGTCCAGAGCACCAGGGCGAGCACCGCCGCCGTGGTGCCCATCCCCGTTCCCAGAAACTTCTTAAAAAGCGCCCCGGTGTAGCCCATGAGCGCCGCGGTATCCAGGTGCAAAAGCACCAGCACCCGGGCCAGGTCGATGGGGTTCAGCATCGAGAGCCCGATCACCCAGCGGTCGATGGGGTAGGCCTGGGCCAGGATGATGAAGGCGAGCAGGAGGCTGTCGTAGACGAAGGTGAGCACGAACCAGACCGCGATCGCCACCCCGAGGGCCCGCACCCGCTCGTCGTTCCCAACCCCGAGGTAGAGCGCGAGCGAGCTAAAGACCAGGGTGACCATCGCCCCCACGAAAAGGAGCATCCCCACCGTGGGCCAGTCCACCTCGCCCATTCCGAAAGCACTAAAGGCGGCGAAGGGCACGAGCACCCCCACCAGATAGGCCCCGGTCAACGAGAGCCCAAGCCCCAAGAGCTGCCCCCAGAAGACGCTCCCCCGGGGCACCGGCTGGGTGAGCACGAGGAGGGCGAAGTCCCGGTTCGCGTAGTGGTACATGAGCCCGAGCACCAGGCTCACGAGCGGAACCACCAGAATGACCAGGTTCAAGACGCTCACCGCCGCCTGGGTGGGGTCGTCCCCGAGGTAGAGGAGCCCCACGGTCATCAGGCCGATGAGCACGGCGTAGCTCGAAAGCCAGCGGCTCCGGAGGAGGTCGAAGAGCGTGTACTTGAAGATCTTGTAAACGGGTCCCCTCACGACGCCTCCATCAAGCGCGCCACCGCCCGCTCGAGCCGCGCCTCGCCGGTCTTCTCCCGGAGCTCCTCGAGGTCCCCGGCGAAGACCACCTCGCCCTCGAGCAAAAAGACCAGGCGTTCGGCGAGCTCCTCGAGCTCGCTCATCACGTGGGAGGTCAGGATGACGGTCTTCCCCCGGTCCCGCTCGGCGGCGACGCGGTCCTTGAACCGGCTCGAGGCCAGGGGATCGAGCCCGGCGGTGGGCTCGTCGAGAATCAGCACCTCGGGGTCGAAGAGGAAGGCGAGCACCGCCGAGAGCTTCTGCCGGGTGCCGCCGGAGAGCACCCGGGTGGGCTGGTCGAGGTGGGGAGAGAGCCCGAAGTATTCAAGAAGCCCATCGAGGTCGAGCTTCGGTGCCCCCCTCAGCTCCTCGATCCAGCGCACCACCTCGCGCACCGTCGTGTTCTCGGGGAAACGGGGATCCTGGGGCATGTAGCCGATGTGCTCCCGGACCCTCGGGTTCTTGCGCGCGGGTTCCCCGAGCACGTAGACCTCGCCCCCGCTCGGCACCACCAGGCCCAGGATGCTCTTCATCAGCGTGCTCTTGCCGGAGGCGTTCGGCCCCACCACCGCGGTCACCTTGCCGGGGGGGAACTCGGCGGTCACGCCCTTCAGCGCCTCTAGCGCCCCGTATCGCTTGGTAAGTTCTTCCACTCGGACCATAGGATTCGGAACATGAACGGCTGGTCGTCCTCGATCGCCTTGGGGGTGAAGACGGGGAAGATCCGCTCCGCCCGGTCCATAAACTGTACCAAAGGGCTGTGCAAAAGCACGAGGGCCTGGGGGTAGTTCTCCACCACCAGGGAGAAAAGGCTGACCGGGCGGTAGGGCACGTCGCCGATGCCGTTTTTGTCCAGGTCGTAGCCCTCGTACTTGTCCCAGTAGTTCTTGAGGTAGGAGTTGTAGGAGGCGGTGGAGTTGGTGGCGACGTCGAAGGTGTTGCCCAGGAAGTTGTTGTACATGAAGATCATGCCCATCGAGTTGGCGAAGATCCGGAGGGCGTAGCCGTTTTGCACGAAGTCGTTGGCGTAGACCGAGGTGCGGTTGGAGCCGTCGGCGTAGATACCGACGGTGTTCCGGAAAAAGACGTTCCGGCGGATGTCGGAGTCGTTGATGTCCTTGAGCAATAGCCCGTACGAGGCGCCACCCCAGTTGTACTCGAAGCGGTTTTCCTCCATCCGGGTGCGCTTCGAGTACATAACCGCCACACCGGCCCCCGAGCGCCGGAAGACGTTGCCACGAAAGAGGTTGTCCTCGCTGAACATGAAGTGGAGCCCGTAGCGGACGTGGTCCTCGCTGACGTTGTCGACGATCCGGCTGTCGCGGACGAACTCGAGGTAGATCCCGTCGCGGTGGTGGGCGACGTAGTTGCCGACGATGTCCACGTCGAAGGAGTTCCAGAGGTGGATGCCGTTGCCCGAGTAGTTCTCGTTCTCGGCGTTGGAGACGATGTGGTTGTTGCGGATCATGCAGTGGCGGGATTTCTCCAGGTAGATGGCGAAGAAGTTGTTGATGAAGCGGTTGTTCTCGATCAGGCAGTGCTCGGCGTCCACCATCTTGACCGCCGCCTGGTCCTTGACGAAGTTCACCCCCGAGCCCCGGAACTCAAAGCCCCGGATCTGGACATTGTCGGCCTTGACGGTGAGGATCTCGTACTTGCCCTCGCCGTCGATGACCGGAAGGTTCTTGCCCTCGAGGATGATGCTTTTTTCCAGGACCAGGTTGCCCTCCGCGTAGTGGCCCCCGTTCACCACCACGGTGTCGCCGTCCTCGGCGAGGGCGAAGGCCTCCTTCAGGGTCTTGATGGGGCAGCTCGGACAAACCGCCAGGGTCTTGGCCCCGGCGGGGGCCAGGGCCAAGACCAGGGCGATGAGGAA
The DNA here is from genome assembly GCA_015490435.1 of Thermaceae bacterium. Lineage (GTDB taxonomy): Bacteria > Deinococcota > Deinococci > Deinococcales > Marinithermaceae > WFXV01. The sequence goes on along the minus strand of WFXV01000253.1, from coordinate 8,733 downwards.
TGCCCTAGGGAACGCGGCGGATAAACTTCTCCACATTCTCGGGGTTGAAGCCGGACTCGCGGATGACGTTGGGGAGGTCGGACCAGAGGAGCTCGAGCCCGTCCACCTCAGCCTTCAACTTCTCCAAGTCCTTCTTGGTGGCGAAGGCGGTGATCCCCAGGCTCATCGGGCTCCGGAGCCCGGTGCTCTGGAGATAGTAGGCCTCCTCGGCGGGGATCAGCTTCCCGGGGTGGGCGAAGTCGGTGACGTAGGCGGCGGCGACGTCCTCGGGCTTTAGGTCGTACATCATGAACGCCACCATGCACTCTACCGAGTCGAACTTGTAGACCTTGCCCTTCTTGGTGATCAGCTCGGCGCCGTAGCGAGGGTCGGCGATGATCATCTTGCAGAAGGCGCAGATGTCCTGGCCGTACTCGACCGGCACCGGCCCCTTCGGGCGGCAGGCGCCGAGGAGGGCGAGGAGCAGAAGGAGGAGGGGGAGAAGACGTCGCATGGGGCGATTTTACGCTAGGCCGCCGCCTTCTGCCTCGCCTTGCCCGCCTGCCAGGTCACGATGAGCGCCAAGAGCGCCACCAAGAAGCCCCCCACCAGCACGTAGAAGCCGGGCCCCGGCTCGGAGCGGATCAGGAAGTTCATGAACTGCTTCTCGCCGAACATCGGGGGCACGTAGCCCTCGATCCGGATCGGGGCGTGCGGGTCCACGGTGTGGCCGAACTGCCAGAGCCGGTAGTAGAAGTCCACCAGACCAAAGAGCGCGTAGAGGATGTAGTACCCGAACCACCACCAAAACGCCCGCAGGCTCCCGGTGAAGGCGACCCAAAGCCCCCAGAGCGTCAGGATCACGGTGAGCGCCGGGAGGACCTTGAACTCCCAGTACATCTCCTCGGTGATGGCCATGAATCCAACGTAGTGGTTCAAATCGTTGATGATGTAAACCTGACCAGTGAGCTTGTGGAGCCAGATCCACATGTTGAGGCCCTCGGGGTACTGGGGCGCCTCCAGGTAGTAGTGCCAGAGGGGGAAGAAGAAGGCCGAGATCGCCACCAGCGCCGAGAGCGCCACGAGCACCCGCCCCAGTAGGGGCATCTTCACCTTGGTCATGCCGAACCTCACCTCCCAATCTCTATCCTTCAGAAAGGGGCCGGGACGCGTGCCCCGCCCCGGCCCCCTTCGACGCTAGATTGCGCTTACTCGACGATCCACTTGCCTTCCTTGCCGCCGCCGCGCCAGATCATCGGCGGGTTGGCGTCGGCCGGCGAGACCCGGACGTAGCCCTGCATCTCCTGGTGCAGCGCCGAGCAGAAGTCGGTGCAGTAGAAGGGGTAGACGCCGGGCTTCTCGGGCTTCCACACCAGGGTCAGGGTCTGGCCGGGCATGATCAAGATGTTAGGATCATCATCGCCGTAGACCGCGAAGCCGTGCGGGATGTCCCAGTCTTGCTCGAGGTTGGTGACGTGGAAGTAGACGGTGTCGCCGACCTTGACGCCCTCGATGTTGTCGGGCACGAAGTGCGAGCGGATCGCGGTCATGTAGACGTGCACCTCGTTGCCCTTACGCACGACCTTGACTTCCTTCTCGCTCTTGGTGGCGTAGGGGTGCTCGTTCTCCTTGAGGTTGTAGATCTTGGCCTGCTTGTCTTTAATCAGGCTGGCAGGAATCCCCTGAGCATAGTGCGGCTCGCCGAGGGTGGGGAAGTCGAGGAGGAGCTGCATCTTGTCGCCGGTGATGTCGATGAGCTGCGCCGACTGGTTGAGCTCGGGGCCGGTGGGGAGGTAGCGGTCCTTGGTGATCTTGTTCATCGCCAGGACGTACTTACCCCACGGCTTCGCCGAGTCGCCGCCCGGGATCATCAGGTGGCCGACCGAGTAGTAGACCGGGATACGGTCGACGATCTCGCCGGTCTCCCACTTCCACTTGACGATCTCGGAGCTGATGAAGCAGGTGGTGTAAGCGTAACCCTTGCCGTCGGACTCAGTGTGAAGCGGCCCGAGGCAAACGTTCTTCACATGGTGATGCACCACGGAGTCGTAATCGAGAACGGGAATGCCGTAGGCGTCGCCGGCGAACTTCTTCTCCTCGATGGCCTTGAGCATCTTCTCGAAGGAGAAGACGGCCATCGTGGCAGAGAGCTTGCCGTTACCCACGATGAAGCGGCCGTCGGGGCTCACGTCCACACCGTGGGGCGACTTGGGCGTGGGCAGGAAGTAGATGACGCCAGGGCACTGCTCGGGCTTGATGACCTTCTCCTCTTTGACGATCTCGGAGAAGGCCATGTGCTTCTTCTCGTCGTACCAGTTGTGGGCGTAGGGGGTGTTCCAGACCTCGTACTTACCCTCCTTGACGCACTCCTCCGCCCGCTTCCAGTTGACTGCGGCGATGAAGTCCTTGTCGTGCTGCGAGGCGTTGATCTCGAGGAGAGTGTGGGCTTCCTCGGTGTTGTACGAGGTGAAGAAGCACCAGTCTTTCGAGGGCCCCTTGCCGCAGTGGGCGAGGTCGTAGTCGTAACCGGGCACTAGGATCTGGAAGGCAAGGCTCATCCGCCCGGTCTCAGGGTCCACCCTGATGAAGGAGAGGGTGCCCTTGAAGTTGCCCTTGTACTGGTCGATAGGGATGTCCCTTTGGGGAATCGGCACCGAGAAACGGGTGCCAGCCGTCACATATTCGGTGTTGTAAGTAACAAACGAACTCGCGTGGTTACCCGCCGAGTTCGGGATCTCGATGATCTCGGCAGTCTCCATGTACTTGAGGTCGACGCGGGCGATGCGCGGGGTGTTGTTGGCGTTGATGAAGATCCAGCGGCCGTCAGGCACGCCGTTCGTCATCGAGAGCTCAGGATGGTGGGTATCATCCCACGCAACAAAACCATGGGAGGTCATGAGCAAGGGCTTGGTCTCCGGGGAGAAGCCGTAGCCGTTCCGCGGGTTAACGGAGAAGACCGCGATGTTCTTGAGGGTGCGCCCGGAGGGCAGGCCCACCACCGAGAGCTGGCCGTTGAAGCCGCCGGAAAGGAAGGCGTAGAACTCGTCGTACTCGCCGGGCGGAACGTACACCTTCTGGGCCGCGTCCTTCGCCAGCTTCGTCGCCACCTTACGGGCGCCGACGGCGACAAAGGAGAGCGCGGCGACCAGCGCCAACAGAACCGCAAGCCTGACCCTACCCTTGTTCATACGTTCCTCACCTCCCCCGCGAAGGCGTCCGGGTGCTGCCGCCACCCTTCCGCTCATTCGCGGTTCACTTCTACGCTAGCGAAGGGCGATTAGGACGTATGTCCTGAAAGTGCGTCTTTACGCATAAACAAAAATTGCCCCGGTCGAAGCCGGGGCACGTACCCCTACGGGGCACCCTACTTGACCACGGTCTGGTCGGTGGCGTCCACGTAGCGGAGGTACTCGTAGACAGCCCGGAAGTCTTTCTCGGTCATGTCCGGGGAGGGGCGCATCACCGTCAGGTACTGCTGCAAGAGCGCGTTGGCGATGGGATCGTTCCAGATCATTTCCTCGGTGTTCAAAAGCAGGTTCATGATCCACTCGGGGCTACGGGCGAGGGTCACGCCCTTGAGGGGCGGCCCCACGTAGCGCTCGGTGATCTTGTGGCATCCCGAGCAGTACTGCTCGAAGAGCTGCTCGCCCTTCTTCGCGAGCTCCTTGTCGATGCAAGGGTCGAGCTTGAGCTCTTTTTCGGCGTAGGGGCCGATGCCCTTGGGGAGCCCCGGCGGGGGCATCTTGGCGGGAATCTCGCACTTCGCCGCGAAGGCGAGGGCGAGCACCGCCGCCGCTGCCAGCGCGTAACCCACGTACTTCTTCAACGACCTCACCTCCTCCAGGCCAAAGCCTATCCGGAAAGGGCGTAAAGGAACAAGTTCACATGTCCCACCCAGGCTATGCTAAAGGGCGAATGCTCGAAGCGCTCGAGGTCCGAAACCTCGCCGTCATCGAAAACACCGAGGTGGCCTTCGGGCCGGGGCTGAACGTCCTCACCGGCGAGACCGGGGCGGGGAAGTCGCTCCTCGTGGACGCGCTCGCCCTGCTGCTTGGGGGCAAGGCCGAGCCCGGGATGGTCCGCCCGGGGGCCGAGGCCGCGCTGGTCACCGCCTGGATCGACGGGGAGGTCTACAGCCGGCGGATCGGGGCGCGGAGCACGCCCCGGATCGGGGGCGAGGTCGTCACCCTGGAGGAGCTCGCGAACGCGGTGGGGGCGCGGGTCGCGCTCTTTGCCCAACACGCCGCCCAGACCCTGGTGCGTCGGGAGACCCAGCGGCGGATGCTCGACGCCCTCCTGCCGCCCCCGCTCGTTCCCGCCTACCGGGAGGCCTTCGCCGGGTTCCGAAGGCTCACCGAGGAGCTCGCCGACCTCAAGGAAGCGGCCCGGGAGCGGGCGCAACGGCTCGACCTTTTGCGCTTTCAGATCCGCGAGATCGAGGAGGCGGCGCTCTCCCCCACCGAGGAGGAGGAGCTCCTCGCCGAGCGCGCCCGGCTCCGCCACCTCGACCTGCTCAGGGAGCGGCTGGGCGAGGCCCTCGAGCTTCTCGTCGGCGAAGCCGACGCGGTCGGCGCGGTGGGACGGGCGGCGGCGGCGGTGGAGGCGGCGGCGCGGCACGACCCCGCGCTGGGGCCGCTAGCCTCCGAGCTCGAGGGCAGCGAAACCGCCCTGCAGGCGCTCGCCCGGGAGCTCGAAGACCGACTGCTCGCGCTTGAGGCCGATCCCGAGCGGCTCGGGGAGGTCGAAGCCCGGCTCGCCAAGATCCAGCGGCTCAAGCAGAAGTACGGGGACACGGTGGAGGCGGTGCTCGCCTACCTCGAGCGCGCGCGAAAGGAGCTCGACACCCTCGAGAACGCCGAGGACCGGCTCGCCGAGCTTGAGGCCGAGCGTGCCGAGGCGGAGGCCGAGCTCAAGGCACGGGGTCAGGCCCTCTCGAAGGCGCGAGAGGAAGCGGCCCGAAAGCTCGAGGCCGCGATCAGAAAGGAGCTCGCCGCTTTGGGGATGCCGGAGGCCCGCCTGGAGGTCCGGCTCGAGCCCCTCCCCGAGCCCGGCCCCCACGGCCTCGAGGAGGTTCGCTTTTACTTCACCGCGAACCCGGGGCTGCCGCCCGCCCCCCTCGAGAAGGCCGCCTCCGGGGGCGAACTCTCCCGCACCCTGCTCGCCCTGCTCCTTTCCAGCGGGCTCGAGGCTGAGACCGTGGTCCTCGACGAGATCGACGCCGGGGTCGGCGGCGAGGCCGCCCGGGCCCTCGCCGAGCGGCTTGCCCGCCTGGCCGAGCGGCATCAGGTCATCGTGGTCACCCACCTGCCCCAGATCGCCGCTCGGGCGCGCCGCCACTACCGGGTTCGAAAGGAAAAGGGCCGCGCCTGGGCCGAGGCCCTCGAAGGCGAGGCCCGGGTTCGGGAGATCGCCCGGATGCTCTCCGGCGGCTACGAGCCCGAAGCGCTCGAGCACGCCCGGGCGCTGCTTTCCGGCTAGCGGTCCCGCCGGGCGAAAAAAAAGCCGGCGAGGCCGAAGAGCAAGAGGAAAGCCCCGCCGAAGCTGGCGAAAAGCGGCCAGTAGCCCACCTGGCCGAGCAGCCGGTCGAGAAGGTACCCCACCGGCCCCACCAGAACCGGGGCATTGAGGGCCTTGAGCAGGCTGACCCGGAGGATCTCCAGGGGATTCGCGAAGATCACCGAGAGCATGAAGCCCTCCAAGGGGTAGTCCCGGAAGATCACCGAGAGGGCGACCACCGCCGGGTCGTAGGCGAGGACCAAAAGCCCCCAAAAAAGAAGGCCGAGGCCTAGGGCCCGGCCGGGCTCGAGCACCAGCGCCCCGCTGAGCGCCGCCACCCCCACCCAAAAGGCCACCACCAGGACGAGGGCAAGGATCATCCAGGTGGCGGTAAGGGGCGAAAGCCCGAGCAGGCTCGCGGCGATCCCCCCGCCGAGCAGGAAGGGGAAGAGGAAACCGAGCCCCACCCCGAAGGCGGCCGCCAGGTAAAGCCTTCCCGCCGGGCGCGGCATCGCCGCCCAAAACGCCCACTCCTCCCGGCCCGCGAGCAGGGGCGCGGCGAGCGCGAGCACCGCCGGGGGCACGAAGAGGAGCAAGAGCCCGTAGACGCTGAGCACCGCCACCCCCTCGGGCCGGCCCCGGAAGGCGAGGGCGAGGAGCGCGAGGCCCAGCCCCAAAAACCAGGCCCAGGGGTTTCGCAGGATCTCCTTCAGGTAAAGGACGAGGAATGCGCGCATCGCTATACCGGGGGCACCCAGGGGTGCTCCTTGCCCTCCTCGAGGAGCTCCTTCCAGGTGAGGAAGCGGGCGCCCTTGAGCCTCCGCTCCTTGACGAAGGCTTCGGCTTCCTCCCGGGTCCTAAAGGCCGCGAGCCCCCCGCCCATCGGGGTCCGGATCCGCTTGTGGTAGACGATCACCGCCTCGTCGGCGGGGATGAGCACCGCGTTCCGCCCCGTGGAGCGCTTGTAGTCGGAGACGTACCACTCCTTGGGCTTGACCCGGACGGTGGGGCCGTAAGCGGCGTAGCCGTTCACGTGGTCGGCCAGGCACTCGATGGCGTCGTAGTTGTAGTACTTGCCGGTCTCGACCACCACCTGGGCGACGAAACGGCCGTCGATCACCGTCATGAAGCAGTAGGGGCAGACGTCCACCCCGATCCGCACCGGCCGCGGCGCCGCCACCGCGCGGAAGACGAAGGGAACCCCGAAGATCGCAAGGCCTTTTAGAAACGTCCGACGCTTCATGTCCACCCCTTCACATTCTAGGGCCCGGGGCCGCCTACGGCCCCGGGCCCCCCGACCCGGTTTAGAGGAGCCCCGTGTGTTTGGCGAGGAGCGGCACCAGGTTGACCTCGGGCAAGGGCGCGAGGTCCCAGATGAGATCGAAGGTCATGAGGTGGAAGCGGCCGATCTTCTTCGCCCGCTTCTTCACCAGGACCCCCGCGTCCTTGGGGCTCTTGGTAGCCAGGAGGTGCGCCTTCATCGTGGTCATCAGGTTCTGGCCCCAGACGAAGGTGGCCTCGCGCGCGGGAACGAGTCCGATCGGCTTGCAGGGCACCTGGGAACCATCCACCGCCATCACGTAGAAGGTCGCGCCCTCACCGTCCACGATCCCCTTGGCGTAGGCGTAGTTGATCATGCAGGCGATGGACTCAAAGTGGAGCGCCTTGCCGTCGTCAAAGACGATCTGGGCGTAGGTGCGCTCGAAGAAACCGGGCGGGAACTTCTTGCCCTTCATCCCCTTGGGCGGGGTCTTGATCGGCATCCCGCAGAAGGCGCACCGACCGGTGTCCCAGGGCACCTCCGCCGGCGGAATCTTGCCCACCACGAGGGGCTTCGCCGGCGCCTGGGCGAAGACCTTGGGACCGAACGCCAAAGCGCCACCTGCCGCACCGAGGATCTTGAGCACTTCACGCCGATTCTTCCTCATAGAGCACCTCCCTTAAAACGTCCACCGGCTCGCGCACCACGCGCACGCCGGGAAGGACCTCCTCCAGACGCCTGCCGTCGGGCAGGCGGTAGGTATAAAGCCGCTCCACCGGCCCGCGCCAGCGCACCCGGCCGGCGGAGAGCAAGAGTGCCTCGTCGGCGAAGGCCTCGACCTCGTCGGGGCGGTGGGCGCTCACGATCAGGAGCCCGCCCTTCTCCTTGTGCTCACGGGTCCACTCCACGAGCCGGGCGAACCCCCCGGGGTCCAAGGCGCTCGCGGGCTCGTCCAAGAGCCAGAGCTTCTTCTCCCCCATCAGCCCGGCGGCGAGCGCGAGCCGCTGCCGGTAACCGCCCGAGAGATTGCCCACGAAGGCGTTCAGGTAGGGGGTGAGGCCCATGCGGTGGGTGGCCTCCTCGCGGGCGTCGTCGCCCACCTGGGCGAGGGCCTGGGCCGCGGCCAGCACCTCCCGGACCCTGAGGTGCAGGGGGAAGGCGATCTGCTGGGGCACGTAGGCCCGCTCTCTGGCGGCTTCCAGGCTGCGCGGGGGATGGCCGAAGATCCGCACCTCGCCCGCATCAGGCTTGAGCCGGCCCACCAGGAGGTTCAAGACCGTGGTCTTCCCCGCCCCGTTCGGACCCACGAGGGCGAGCGCTCCTTCCTCCAGACGGAAGTTCACGCCGAATACGCGGCCCTTCTTGGTCAGATCTACGACCTCAACCATAGTCCTCCTACGAGCGCCATCCCCGCGAGCAAGAGCGGCAAGAGCGCGGGGCGCCCCACCGGGACGGTGAGGATCTTGGGGCGGGGGTCGGCGAGGGTCATCAAGCGAAGCCCCGGGACCTTCTGCTCGGCCTCCTCCCAGAGGGTGATGCCGGGGCTGAAGGCGAAGAGGGAGAGGTCGAGCATCCGGGAGGCGAGGAGGGCGTAGCTCGAAGACGGCAGGTAGGGGACGTCGGAGTAGCCGTCGCCGTCGAGGTCGAGCCGGGAGGCCCGATCATAGGCGTTTTCCCGGAGGGTGACCCGGGCCTCGGGGTCGTCCACCGCCAGGTCGTAGACGTTGGCGAGGAAGACGTTCTTCTCGAAGACGGCGGCGCTCGAGACCTTGTTCTTCTCCCGGAGCACCAGGACGCCGAAGCCGTTTTTCTCCACCCGGTTGTTGCGGAAGAGGTCCTCCACCGCCGAGACCACCAAGATGCCGACGTTGTTGCCCCGGATCAGGTTATCCTCGAAAAGGCTCTCGTGCTGCTCCTGGGAGAGAAGCCCGAAGGCGAGGGGCCCCACGTGCCCCTCGAAGCGGTTTTGGTAGACGTGGACCCGCCGCCCGTACATC
>WFXV01000252.1 GCA_015490435.1 Thermaceae bacterium | reverse complement strand
TCGCCCCCGCCTCCGCCGCCGCCCAAGAGGGCGACCCCGAAGGCGGCGAGGGCGATCCCCACATAGCCCATCGGGGCCAGCCGCTCGCGGAGGATCAGGTAGCCGAGCAGCGCGAGCCAGGCGGGGTTGGTGGCGTTGGCCACGGCGGCGATCGCCGCCGGGGTGCGGAGCACGCCCTCCATCAAGAGCCACTGGAAGATCCCGTTGCCCAGCACGCCGAAGGCCAGGATCGCGAGGGCGTCGGCGGGGGCGATGCGCACCCGGCGCTCGCGGGTGAGGAGGAGGGCGAAACCCGCCGCCGCCACCAGGGTGCGGAGGGTGTTCATGGCGTGGGGCGGGAGCACCCCCACCAAGAGCTTGAGGAGGACGAAGTTTAGCCCCCAGAGGCTGACCGCGGTGGCGGCGTAGAGGACCCCGTGCACGCCCCCATCATACTGACCGACCGGTCAGCCGGTCAGATGCGAGCGTAGACCCCGACCTCGAGGGAGCGCTCGGGGGGCAGGGCGAAGTAGAGCACCGGGCTTTCGGCGTTGCGGCGCAGGAAGGCGAAGAGCTGCTCCTGCCAGCGGGGCATGTACCGGCCCGCCGGCACCACCAGCTCGCGCCCCAGGAAGAAGCTGACCTCGTGGGGATCGAGGTCGAGCTCGGTGAACTCGGCCAGGTCGCGGGTGAGGTTCGGGGTCTCCATGAAGCCGTAGACCAGGACCAGTCGCTCGATCCCCGCGCCCACCGGCTTGGCGTGGGCCCGGCGCTCCCGGGGCACCCGGGGGCGCTCGGCGGTCCGCACGGTGCAGATCACCACCCGGCGGTGGAGCACCCGGTGGTGCTCGAGGTGGGCGAGGAGCACCTCGGGCACGTAGCGGGGGTGGGCGGTGAGGTAGACCGCGGTGCCCGTGACCCGGGTAACGCCGGTGCGCTCGATTCGCTCGGCGAAGCGCTCGAGCGTGAGGGTGTGGGCCCCGAGCGCCTCCGCCAGCACCTCGCGGCCCCGCTTCCAGGTGGTCATCAGGGTGTAGGCGAGGGCCGCCACCAAAAGGGGCACCCAGCCGCCCTCGGGGATCTTGACCAGGTTGGTGAGCCAGAAACTCCCGTCCACCGCCAGGAAGGCCGCGGTCAAGAGCGCCACCCAGACCCCCGGCCAGCGCCAAAGGCGAAGCGCGATGAGGGCGAAGAGCAAGGTGGTGAAGACCATGTCGGTGGAAACCCCCACCCCGTAGGCCCCGGCCAGGGCGGAGGAGCTCCTGAAGCCGAGCACCAGGGCGAGGGTCGCGAGCATCAGCGTCCAGTTCACGAAGGGGACGTAGATCTGACCGCGCTCGGTGCTCGAGGTCTGCACCACCCGCATCCGGGGCAGGTACCCGAGCTGGATCGCCTGCCGGGTGAGCGAGAACGAGCCCGAGATCACCGCCTGGGAGGCAATCACGGTGGCGGCGGCCGCGAGCAGGACCAGGGGGTAGCGGGCCCAGTCCGGGGCCATGTGGAAAAACGGGCTCTCGAGCGCCCCCGGGTCCCGCAGCACCAGCGCCCCCTGGCCGAAGTAGTTGAGCAGGAGAGCGGGCAGGACGTAGCCGAACCAGGCGAGCCGGATCGGGGTGCGGCCGAAGTGACCGAGGTCGGCGTAGAGCGCCTCGCCCCCGGTGACCACCAAAAAGACCGAGCCCATCACCAAGAACGCCCGCACCCCGTGCGCGGCGAAGAACCCGAGGGCGTGGTGGGGCAGCACCGCCGCCAGCACCCCCGGGTTTTGGACGAGCTGCACCAGCCCAAGCCCCGCCAGGGTGGCGAACCATACCAGCATCACCGGGCCAAAGAGCCGCCCCACGCCGCCGGTGCCCCGGGGCTGGAGGGCGAAGAGCCCGATCAGGATCAACGCCGTGAGCGGCAGGACGAATGGGGCGAGACCGGGGGAGGCGACCTCGAGCCCCTCCACCGCGCTCAAGACCGAGATCGCCGGGGTGATCATGCCGTCGCCGTACAAAAGTGCCGCCCCGAAGACCCCGAGGGCGGCGGCCAGGTAGCGCCAGCGCTCGGCTCCGCGCTCGCTGGGCATGACCAGAGCGGTGAGGGCCATGATCCCGCCCTCGCCGTGGTTGTCGGCGCGCATGACGAAGACCAGGTACTTGATGGAGATGACCAGGACGAGCGACCAGAAGATCAAGGAGAGCACCCCGAGCACCGCCTCGGGCTCGAGGGGGACGCCGTGGCGCGGGGCCAGAGACTCGCGCACGGCGTACAAGGGGCTCGTCCCGATGTCTCCGAAGACCACCCCGAGCGCCGCGAGCGCCAGGGCGAGGGTGCGACCCTTGGGCCTCACGGGCGCTTCTTGTACCGCAGGGTCACCTCAAAGCGGTAGGTGCGTTCGCCCCCAGGGGGAAGCGAGAAGGTAATCCGGTAGCCCCGCGGCCGGCGCTCGCCCTCGGGGAGCTCGAGCTCCACCGCGTCGGCGTGGAAGGTCTCCGCGATCTCCACCTCGACCGGCTCCTCGCCGGGGTTTTTCACCGTGGTGGTGACCCGGTAGCGGACGAGCTCGCGGGTCTCGGCGAGGACTTGGATCCGCCGCTCGCTCCGGGCCCGGGTGGCGGGGCCGAGCTCGAGCTCGACCCGCTCCCCCGCGTAGGTGTCGGGCACCCGCACGCGGCCGAGGAAGTCCCCGCCGGAAAAGAGGTCGAGCCGCCCCGCGGCCAGGGGCTTTGGCGCCTGGAAGCGGTAGCCCCGGCGGAAGGAAAGCCGCTCGCCCTTCTGGAAGGGCCCCACGTAGCGCCAGTAGAACGCGGGTCGCACCGAGAGGGTAAAGAGTGGGAGCTCGGTGACCTCGGGCTCGAGCAAGAGGGGGCCGGAAAGCCGGTAGCGGAAGACCCCACCCCCGCCC
>WFXV01000251.1 GCA_015490435.1 Thermaceae bacterium | reverse complement strand
TGAGCTTCAGAAGGAGCTCAATGCCTATCTGGACTACTACAACCGCGAACGACCGCACCGGGCCCTCAACGGTCTCGCGCCCCTCGAGTTCCTGGCTATGATGCAAAAGGAGTCGGTCCCCAAAGAGTCTCAAATGTGTTGACCGATTACAGACGCTTGACAGCCCCTTTCCCGCTTTCTAAGATGAAAGTCGCGCGTCGGCCTGCCGGGATGGCGGAATTGGTAGACGCGCTAGCTTGAGGGGCTAGTGGGCGCTTAGCCCGTAGGGGTTCAAGTCCCCTTCCCGGCACCAAGAAGACCCCCCGGAGGCCCGGGGGGTCGTTTGCTAAACTGGGGACAGGAAAACCCCCATTCGGTATCAAGCATGAGCGAGGTCAGCGTCGAAACCCTTTGGCAAAAACTGGCGCCCAAGGTGGCCTACCTCTCCGAAGAGGAGCGGGCGAAGCTGAGGGAGGCGCTGGCCTTCGCCTTTGAAGCCCATAAGGACCAAAAGCGGAAAAGCGGCGAGTCCTACATCACCCACCCGGTGGCGGTGGCGGAGATCCTGGCCGGGCTTGGGATGGACCTCGAGACCCTCGAGGCCGGGCTCCTCCACGACACCGTCGAGGACACCCCGGTGACCTTCGAGGAGATCGAGGCGCGGTTCGGGCCCGGGGTGCGGCGCATCGTCGAGGGCGAGACCAAGGTCTCCAAGCTCCCCAAGATGGCGGAGAAGCTCGAGGACGAGCAGGCCGAGAACCTCCGCCAGATGTTCATCGCCATGACCGAGGACGTGCGCATCGTGATCGTCAAGCTCGCCGACCGGCTCCACAACATGCGCACCCTCGAGTTCATGCCCCCGGAGAAGCAGCGCCGGATCAGCCAGGAGACCCTCGAGATCTTCGCCCCGCTCGCCCACCGGCTGGGGATGGGGCAGCTCAAGACCGAGCTCGAGGACCTGGCCTTCAAGTACCTCTATCCCGCCGAGTACCGGGCGCTGAAAAAACGCCTCGAGGCCCACCGGGCGATTCGGGCCGAGGTGATCGAGCGGGCGCGGGAAAAACTCGAGGCCCACTTAAAGAAGGACCCGATCTTGCGGGCGGGGATCCGGCGGTTCGAGACCAGCGGCCGGACCAAGCACCTCTACTCGATCTGGCGCAAGATGCAGCGGGAGGGCAAGAGCCTTGAGCAGATCTACGACCTGCTCGCGCTTCGGGTGATCCTCGAGCCCAAGGACGAGGAAAAGCTCGGAAAACAGGTCTGCTACCACACCCTGGGGCTCGTCCACCAGCTCTGGCAGCCGATCCCCGGCCGCATCAAGGACTACCTGGCGATCCCGAAGCCAAACGGCTACCAAAGCCTCCACACCACGGTGATCACCGAGGAGGGAACCCCCCTCGAGATCCAGATCCGCACCCTGGAGATGCACCGGCAGGCGGAGTACGGGATCGCCGCCCACTGGCTCTACAAGGAAGGGATCACCGACCCCCGAGAGGTGGAAAGGCGGGTCTCCTGGATGCGGGCGATCCAGGAGTGGCAGGCGGAGTTCTCCTCCTCCCGCGACTTCGTCGAAGCGATCGCCCGGGAGATCTTCGGCAGCCGGGTCTTCGTCTTCACCCCCAAGGGCAAGGTGATCAACCTGCCCCGGGGGGCGACGGTGGTGGACTTCGCCTACCACATCCACACCGAGGTCGGCCACCGGATGATCGGGGCCAAGGTGAACGGCCGCATCGTGCCGTTCTCCTATGAACTGCAAAACGCCGACATGGTGGAGATCATCACCGGCAAGGCCCCGCAGCCCTCCAAGGACTGGCTGGCCTACGCCAAAACGCGAAGCGCCCGCCAGAAGATCCGCCACTTCTTCCGGGCGAAAGAGCGCGAGGAGGAGCTGGAAAAGGGCAGGCGGATGCTCGAGCGCTACTTCAAGCGGCGGGGGCTCGCGTTTCCCAAGGAGTCTGAGCTCGAGCGCGCCGCCGGGGCCCTGGCCGGCACCCCGGCCCCGGAGGACCTCTTCCTCGCTCTCGCCCACGGCCGGGTGACGCCGCAGCAGGTGGCCCGCTACCTCTACCCGAGGCCCAAGGAGAGCCCCAAAAAGCCCAAGGCCCTCCCCGAAAGCCGCCTTCCCATCCGGCTCGAGGACGACCTCAAGGCGCCCCTCAAACTCGCCGCCTGCTGCCGGCCGGTGCGGGGCGACGCGATCTTCGGCTACGTCACCCGCGGCCGGGGGGTGACGATCCACCGCACCGACTGCCCCAACATGCGCCGCTTCCTCGAGACCGAGCCGGAGCGGGTGGTGGGGGCCCGCTGGGACGAGGGCCAAGGCAACTACCCGGTGGTGCTAAGGCTCGAGGCCGACGACCGCGCCGGCCTCCTCCGGGACGTGATGGACGTCTTCGCCGGCATGGGCAAGTCGGTCCAGGGCGCGAACACCCAAGTGAACGGCACCACCGCCCGGATGCAGATCCACTTCGAGGTCAAGGACGAGGAGGAGCTCGACCGCATCAAGGCGCGGCTCCTCGAGATCCCCGAGATCCGGCGGGTGGCCCGGGCCTAGCTGGTAACCTCCCAACACGTTGTTCACTGGAGCCCCATACCCTGGTGCCTGTGAAGGAATGGCTTTCAGCACGAGAGGAGGGGCTCCAGTGAACAGCCACAAGAACGCGCGGCTCACCTACCAAGGAAGGCGCATCCTTGTGTTCCGTATTATC
>WFXV01000250.1 GCA_015490435.1 Thermaceae bacterium | reverse complement strand
TGAAGTGCTACCCCAAATTTGGACCACCCGGCACGACAGGGTCTTGAGGTAATCTGCTGGGGAACAAACATGGGCAAATGGACGGCGAAGGAGAAAGCCAGGATCGTCCTCGAGGTGCTCAGCGGCGGGCGGACGGTGACGGACGTTTGCCGAACCCACGGGGTCTCGGAGTCGGTCTACTACCGGTGGCAGAAGAAGTTCCTGGAAGACGCCCACTTGGTCTTTGGGGCAACCTGTAAAGAACAAGAGGCCCGCATCCAGGAGCTGGAGCGGCTGGTCGGGCAGATGGCCCTGGAGCTGGAGGTCTTAAAAAAAGCCTCCACCATCTCCCGTCAAAGGAAAGGCGGGAACTGGTGAACGTCCTCAAGGGCAGCTATCCCCTGCGTCTTTTAGCCCGGGTCCTGGACGTTCCCCGGAGCGGCCTGTATTACCGCAAGCGGGCCAGGGCCGATGGGCCTTTGCGGGAACGCCTTCGAGTTTTGGCCCGGTCCTTTCCCCGGTACGGATACCGCCGGCTCGGGGTCCTGCTCCGGGCGGAGGGGTTTTCGGTGGGCGACAAGAAGGTGCGCGCCTTAATGCGCCAGGAGGGTCTGTTGGTTCCCAGGCGGGTAGCAAAGCCAAGGACCACCCTGAGCCTGGGGAGAGCCAAGATCCAAAACCGTCTCAAGGGGCTTTCCCTCACCCGAGTGAACCAGGTGTGGGTGGCGGATCTAAGCTACGTGCGCACGGGTGAGGGCTTTGCTTACCTGGCGCTGATCATGGACCTTTTGACCCGAAGGGTGATGGGGTTTGCCCTGGGGCCCAGGATCACCGAGCACCTGACCCTTTCGGCTTTGGGGATGGCCCTGGAAGGGGGCCGGCCGGAGATCCACCACTCGGACCAGGGGGTGCAGTACACCTCGCGGCGGTACCAGGCGCGGCTCCTCGAGCTCGGGGTGGCTTTGAGCTACGCTGGCGTTGGCCGGGCCTGGGAGAACGGACACATGGAGCGGCTGATCCGCACCGTGAAGGAGGAGTGGGTCGACCTCAGGGAGTACGGGTCGCTCGCCGAGGCCCGGGCTTCCATCGAGGCGTTCGTTCTGGATGTCTACAACCGCAAGCGGCCCCATTCGGCTCTGGGGTATCTGACACCGGAGGCGTTTGCGGAGAAGTTCTCAGAAGGGGGTGAGGGACTGACCGATAGCGGGCGGAAAGTGGTCCAAAAATAGGGGCGCACTACACTTTTGGTGCTTGAGGCCACCCGGCGGGCGATCGGCTGGCCGATGACCCTGATCGCCGCCTTCTTCCTCGCTTACGCCTACTTCGGCCCCTACTTCCCGGGGGTTTTCTCCCACAAGGGCTACGGCGTCGAGCGCCTCGCCACCCAGCTCTACCTCACCACCGAGGGGATCTTCGGCCTGCCGCTCGGGGTGGCGGCCACCTTCGTCTTCATCTTCATCCTCTTCGGGGCGCTCCTCGAGGCCACCGGGGCGGGGAAGTTCTTCATCGACCTGGCCTACGCCCTCGCCGGCCAGAGCCGCGGCGGCCCGGCCAAGGCCAGCGTGATCAGCTCTGCCTTCATGGGCAGCCTCTCGGGCTCGGCGATCGCCAACGTGGTCACCACCGGCGCCTTCACCATCCCGCTGATGCGCCGGCTCGGCTACCGCCCCGAGGAGGCCGCCGGAGTCGAGGCCGCGGCCAGCACCGGGGGGCAGATCATGCCGCCGATCATGGGGGCGGGGGCCTTTCTGATCGCGGAGTACACCGGGGTGCCCTACCTCGAGATCGTCAAGCTCTCGATCATCCCAGTGCTCCTCTACTTCCTCACCGTCTACCTCTTCGTGGACGCGATCGCCGCCAAGCGCGGCATGCGCGGCCTGCCCCGGAGCGAGCTGCCGCGGCTTTCCTCGGTCCTGGCCGAGGGCTGGCACTACCTCCTGCCGCTTTTCATCCTGATCTTCTACCTCCTCAAGAACGTCTCGGCGATGAAGGTGGGTTTTATCGGGGTGCTCGCGGTGGTGCTCTCGGCGAACCTCCGGGCCCGGCCGGGGCCGGCCTGGCTTCGGGTGCTCCACTACGCCTACCACCTCGCTATGCTCGGATTTTTGCTCTACGTGGGGATTCAGAGCCGCCAGGGGATCAGCCTCACGCAGTTTTACGCCCTGGTGGGGGGGACGCTCCTCTCGGCTCTCTCGCCGCTTTCGCCGCTCTCCCTTCCCCGGCTCGCGGAGGCGCTCGTCTCCGGGGCCAAGGCGGCGATCCCCGTCTCGGTGGCCACCGCCGCCGCCGGGATCGTCGTCGGGGTGGTGGGGCTCACCGGGGTGGGGCTCAAGTTCTCCGGGCTCGTGCTCTCGGCCTCGGGCGGGATCACGCTGGTCGCCCTGGTCCTGGTAGCGCTCGCGAGCCTGGTGCTCGGCATGGGCCTGCCGGTCACCGCGAGCTACATCGTGCTCGTGATCCTGGCGGGGCCGGCGCTTTCTGACCTGGGCGTGCCCCTGATCGTCGCCCACCTGGTGGTCTTCTGGCTGAGCCAGGACTCGAACGTCACCCCGCCGGTGGCGCTCGCCGCCTACGCCGCGAGCGGCCTGGCCCAGGCCGACCCCATGCGCTCGGGCTTCATGGCCTGGAAGTTCGCGAAGGGGCTCTACCTCATCCCCCTGCTCATGGTCTACCGGCCCGGGGTCATGCTCGAAGGGGGCACCCTGCTCGTGGCCAAGGACCTCTTCCTCGGGCTCCTCGCGCTCGCCGCCTTCGTGGGGGTGCTCGAGGGGCACCTCTTCCAGCCCCTCGCGCCTTGGGTGCGGCTCTTGCTCCTTTTGGGCGGGGTTTTGCTCTTCTTCCCCGGGCTTGGGCTCGAGCTCCTCGGCGCCGGCCTCATCTTCGCCGCCCTCCTCGCGGGGCGACTGACCCGCCGGTCAGTTTCGGTGTAGACTGGCCGGCGGCATGCCGGCGCTCCTCAAGGACCCCCGCTACCGGGCCTACTGGCTTTCCCTTTTCCTGAGCCAGGTCGGGGGCTGGATTCAGGCCACCGGGCTCGGGTGGCTGGTGCTCGAGCTCACCGGCCGGGCCGAGCGGCTCGGCTTCGTGCTCGGGCTTTTGTTTTTGCCCTCGCTCCTTTTCACCCTGCCCGGGGGCGCCCTCGCCGACCGCTACCCCCGGGCGCGGCTCCTCTTTGGACTCGAGGGCACGCTGGCGGCGCTTTCCATGGCCCTCGCCCTCGGGCTCTTCGCCGGCCGGGTGGGCCTCGGCCATCTCTACCTCTTCGCCCTCGCCTACGGCGCCGTCTCCGCCCTCGAGGTCCCCACCCGGCAGGCCTTCACCGCCGAGCTCGCGGGCACCCGGCGGGTGGGGGAGGCCCTCGCCCTGAACGCCCTTTCCTTCAACATCGCCCGCATGGGGGCGCCGGTGCTCGCGGGGCTCTTCATCGCCCGGTGGGGAACACCGGTGGCGTTTTTCCTGAACGCCCTTTCCTTCCTCCCCCTCCTCGCCGTGCTCGCGCGGATGCCGGCCCCGCCGCCCCGTCGCCGCCGGGGACCCTGGGCCCGGGAGCTCGCCGAGGGGATTGACTACGCCCGGCGCACCCCCCTCGTGCGCCAGACCCTTCTCCTCGTGCTCTGGGTCGCCACCTTCGGCATCAACTTCCAGGCCCTCGTCCCCGCCTTCGCCCGCCTGGTCCTGGGCCTCGGCCCCGAGGGCTACGGCTCGCTGATGGGGGCGCTCGGGAGCGGGGCGCTCCTCGGGGCCCTGCTCCTCCTCAAGAGCCCGGTGGTACGCCCCCGGCGCTCGCTTTACGGGAGCTTCCTCTTGGGCGGCGCGCTCCTCCTCTTGCCGCTGGCCAAGGGCTTCTTGCCGGCGGCGGTCCTGCTCGCCCTCGGCGGGCTTTCCATGGTCCTGGTGCTGACCAGCGCCAACACCACCCTCCAGACCCTGGTCCCCGAGGGGCTGAGGGGGCGGGTGGTGGCGCTTTACTCGCTGGTGCTGATGGGCTCGGGGCCGCCCGGGATGTACCTGACCGGCCTCGCCTTCGACCTCCTCGGGGGCTACGCCCCCGCCCTGCTCGGGGCGCTCGTCCTCGTGACCGCCGCCTACTTCGCCACCAGGCCCTGGCCCGCCCGGCTTACGCCGCTCTAGGCGGGCGCCAGTCCGCGGGCCGCGGCCCCAGGCCGAGCCGCCAGGCCACCGCCTGGGCCACCCGCCGGGCCGCTCGGCCGTCGCCGTAGGGGTTTTCCGCCGGGGTCCGAAAGGGCCCCTCGGCGAGGAGCCGGGCCGCCCCCTCGTAGACCCGCGCGGGGTCGGTGCCAAGGAGAAAGAGGTGGCCGCTTCGCACCCCCTCGGGGCGTTCGGTGACGTTCCGCACCACCGCCACCGGCACCCCGAGGGCGGCTCCTTCTTCCTGCAGGCCGCCGGAGTCGGTGAGGACGAGCCGGCTGGCCTTTAAGAGCGCGGCCATCGCCCCGTAGGGGAGGGGCTCGGTGAGGTGGAGGTTATGGACGCCCTCGAGCACCGGAACCACCGCCTCCCGCACCACCGGGTTCTTGTGCAGGGGGAAGACGAAGGCAAGCTCGGGAAACGCCTCCGCCAGCCGGCGCACCGCCTCGGCGAGCGCCCCGAGGCGAGGCCAGTTCTCCCGGCGGTGGAGGGTCACGGCGACGTAGGGGCCGGGGGGAAAGTCCGGGGGGAGCTTCCCCCGGCGGGCGGCCTCGCGGATCGCGTCGATGCCGGTCTGGCCGGTGACCACTACCTCCGGCCCGGTGCGCCCCTCGCGGGCGAGGTTTTGGGCGGCCTCCGGGGTGGGGGCGAGCAGGAGGTCGGCGAGGGCGTCGGTGAGCCGGCGGTTCGCCTCCTCGGGAAAGGGCTCTTTTAGGTCGTGGCTCCTGAGCCCGGCCTCCACGTGGCCCACCGGAAGCCCCTCGAGGAAGGCCGCCCAGGCCACTGCGAAGGTGGTGATGGTGTCCCCGTGCACCAGGACGTAGTCGGGGGCGAGCTCCTTTAGCGCCCGGGCCGCTTTGGGCACGATCCGGCCGGCGAGCTCGGGGAGGGCCTGGCGGGGGCGCATGACGGCGAGGTCTCGGTCGACCGGGAGGTCGAAGAGCTCGAGGGCGTCTTTGAGCTGCTCCCGGTGCTGGCCGGTGAGGAGGACCCGGGGCTCGATCCCCTCCGTTTCCGCGAGGGCCTGGTAGACCGGGGCCATCTTCACCGCCTCGGGGCGGGTCCCGAAGGCGAGCACCACCCGCTTCACGCTTCCCGCCTCCTCCGCCAGCTGACGAAGGCCAAAAGTCCAGCGGCGGTAAGCCCGCTCGCCGCGATCGCGGGGGCGGGAATCCCCTGGAGCCAGAGCGCGAGCAGGTTGGCGAGCAGGGTGAGCCCCCAGAGCAAGAGCACCGTCCGCCAGGTGGAAAGCCCCCGGGCGAGGAGGCGGTGGTGCAGATGGTCACGGCCCGGGGTGGAGAGCGGGTTCTTCCCGGAGAGAAGGCGCCGGATGAAGACCCAGCTGGTGTCGAGGATGGGCACCGCCAGGAAAAGCGCCACCGGCACCAGGGAGAAGACCGTGGTCACCTTGACGTAGCCGAGGATCGCCGCCGAGGCCAGGACGAAGCCGAAGAAGTAGGCGCCGGCGTCGCCCATGATGATCTTGGAAGGGGGGAGGTTGTGCCGCAAGAACCCGAGCGCCGCCCCGGCTAAGGCGGCGAGGATCAGCGTGGCGGCGGCCCGGGTCTCGAACTGGGCGCTGGCGAAGAGTAGCCCCACCGCGGTGATCAGGGCGATCCCCCCCGCGAGGCCGTCGAGCCCGTCGATCAGGTTCATCGCGTTGGTGATCCCCACCAGCCAGAGCCAGGTAAGCAAGAGCGAGAGCGCAGGGTCGAGGGGGCTACCGAAGGCGGCCTCGATCCGCACCCCGGCGCCGTAGGTGAGCAGGGCCGCGAGGGTCTGGGCGCCGAGCCTGAGCCAGGGGGAGAGCCCGAACTGGTCGTCGAGGAAGCCCACGAAGAGGAGGAGCGTGCCCCCGAGCAGGATAGCGAGAAGCTGGATCAGAACGTCGTCCACCACGATGGGGCGGATCAGCCCGGCGATCGCGAGCGAGGCCACCACCCCGGCGTAGACTGCGAGGCCCCCGGCGTTCGGGAGCCGGCCCTGGTGCTGCCTCCGGCCCCCGCCCTCGTCGGCCCAGCCCGCCTTCAGGGCGAACGCCCGCACCCGCGGTGTGAAGCGCCAGGTGATGAGGGCGGCGAGGAAGAAGGTGAGCATCACCACCTTCCAGCCGCTCCCCGCGGGGTCGGCGACCCCGAGGTCGGCGAGGAGCCGGACCAGGGCCTCGGGCATCGTCTACTTGGTTCCGTAGATGCGGTCGCCGGCGTCGCCCAGGCCGGGGACGATGTAACCCTTTTCGTTGAGGCGCTCGTCCACCGCCGCCACCACGATCTCCACCTCGGGGTGCTCGCGGTGGACCCGCTCGATCCCCTCGGGGGCGGCGATGATGTTCATCAGCTTGATGGGGCCCGCGCCCTGGGCCTTCAGGATCTCGATCGCCCGCGCCGCCGAGCCGCCGGTGGCGAGCATGGGGTCGGTGAGGAAGACCCTCCTGGCGCCGATGTCCTCCGGGAGCTTGGCGTAGTACTGGACCGGCTCGAGGCTTTTCGGGTCGCGGTAGAGGCCGATGTGCCCCACCTTGGCGGCGGGGATGAGGCGGAGGATCCCGTCCACCATCACGAGCCCCGCTCTAAGGATCGCCACTAGGGCGAGCTTCTTCCCGGCCAGGACCCTGACCCGCGCAGGGGCCACCGGGGTCTCCACCACCCGCTCCTCGAGCTCCAGATCCCGGGTCGCCTCGTAGGCCATCAGCATGCTGACCTCGGCCATCAGCTCCCGGAAGTCCTTGCTGCCGGTGCGCTTGTCCCGGAGGAGGGCGAGCTTGTGCTGTACCAACGGGTGATCCACGACCGTAACCTTGCCGCTCATCCCTTCGAGGCTACCACCCCGCCCTCGCCTATAGTGGGAACATGCTGAGGGTCGCGAGCTGGAACGTGAACGGCATCCGGGCGGCGCTGAGGAAGGGGTTTTGGGAGGCGGTCCAGAAACTCGACCCCGACATCCTCGGCCTGCAGGAGATCAAGGCCGACGCCGCCCCGGAGATCCCCGCGTCCTTCGCCGACTACCGCTGGCTTTGGAACCCGGGCTCGAAGAAGGGGTATGCGGGCACCGCCCTGCTTTTTCGCCGCGAGCCCCTCGCGGCCAAGAACGGCCTCGGGATCCCCGAGTTCGACGCCGAGGGCCGGGTGCAGACGCTCGAGTACGAGCGCTTTTTCCTGGTCAACGCCTACTTCCCGAACGCCGGCCGGGGCCTCCCCCGGCTCGACTTCAAGCTCGCCTTTAACCGGGTGATCGAGGCCTACCTCGAGGACTTGCGGAAGAAGAAGGGGGTCATCCTGATCGGCGACCTCAACGTCGCCCACCGGGAGATCGACCTCGCGCGGCCCAGGGACAACGTTAAAAACGCCGGCTTCACCCCCGAGGAGCGGGCCTGGATCGACGCCTTCCTCAAAAAGGGCTGGATCGACACCTTCCGGCACTTCCACCCGGAGAAGACCGGGGCCTACACCTGGTGGACCTACCGCTTTAACGCGCGGGAGAAGAACATCGGCTGGCGCGTCGATTACGTGATCATCAGCGAGGAGCTCCTGCCCTACCTCAAGGACGCCTACATCTTTTACGATACCTACGCCTCGGACCACGTCCCGGCCGTGGCCGAGTTCGACCTCTAGGGGGGAAAGATGCGTTTTTCCAAGGCCCGCGCCCGGATGCAAAGCTCCCTGATCCGAGAACTCTTGAAGCTCGCGAGCTGCCCGGGGGTGCTCTCCCTCGCCGGCGGCATCCCCGCCCCCGAGCTCTTCCCCATGGAAGCGCTCCAGAAAGCTACCGAGCGGGCGCTCAGCCGCCACGGCCCGGCGGCGCTGCAATACAGCCCCACCGAGGGGCACCCGGTGCTCCGCCGCTGGGTGGCCGAGCGGCTCGGGGTAGGGGAGGAACAGGTGCTCATCACCTCGGGGAGCCAGCAGGTCCTCGACCTGGTGGCCCGGGTGATCCTCGACGAGGGGGACCCGGTGGTGGTGGAGTCCCCCACCTACATGGGCGGCCTGCTCGCGATGAACCCCTACGGCCCGGTCTACCGGCCGGTCCCCGCGGACGAGGCCGGGCTCTTGCCCGAGGCGCTCCCCGAGGCCGCCAAGCTCGCCTACGTGCTCCCCAACTTCCAAAACCCCACCGCCGCCGTGCTCTCGGAAGAGCGCCGAAAGACCGTCGCCGACTGGGCGCGGGAGGTCGGGGCGGTGGTGCTCGAGGACGACCCCTACGGCCACATCTACTTCGAGGCGCCGCCCCCGCCGCCGGTCTTCCGGCACGCCCCCGAGCGCACGGTCTACGCCGGGACGTTTTCCAAGCTGGTGGCCCCCGGGCTCCGGATCGGGTACGCGGTTGCTTCCCCTGAGCTCATGGAGGCGCTCGTCCAGGCGAAGCAGGCGGTGGATTTGCACACCAACATCCTGGGGCAGGCGATCCTCGCGGAGCTCATCGAGGCCGGGGAGCTCGAGCCTCAGGCCGAGTGGGTGCGGGCCTTCTACCGCCGGCGCCGGGACCGGATGGTGGCCGCCCTGAAGGCCCAGATGCCCGAGGAGGTCCGCTTCCAGGTGCCCTCAGGCGGCATGTTCCTCTGGCTCCGCTTCCCCGAGGGCACCGACACCCGGCGCCTCCTCGAGCTCGCCCTCGAGGAGGGCGTGGCCTTCGTGCCCGGCGACCCCTTCTTCGCCGGAGAGGCCTACCCCGCCGCCCGGCTCACCTTCGCCAGCGTCCCCGAGGACGCGATCGAGGAGGGCGTGCGGCGCCTCGCCCGGGCCTACGACCGCTACCTAGAACACGCGGTTGCCTAGCGGGACCTCGCGCTCGGGTACGAGCAGCACCACCCGGCCCTCTGCGTCGGCGACCCCGAGGACCAGCACCTCGGAGACGAAGCCGGCGATCCGCTTTTTGCCCAGGTTGGTGGCCGCCACCACCAGCCGGCCCACCAGGTCCTCGGGGCGGTAGAGCTCGGTGATCTGGGCGCTCGAGGTCTTGACTCCGTAGGGCCCGAAGTCGATCCAGAGCTTGTAGGCGGGCTTTCGCGCCTTCTCGTGGGGCTCGGCGCGCAAAACGCGCCCAACGCGCATTTCGAGTTCCATACCCAAGATATACTCCGGCCCGTGGAATCCGAGCTCTTGGCCCTGATCGAAGCGGCGCGGGAGGTGCGCGAGCGCGCCACCTTGCGCGCCTGGCGCGAGCGGGTGGAGGCGCTGCCCCCGAGCCGGCTCCGCGAGCGGGCGCTGGCCTGGCTCTTCCTCGCCGAGGCCGAGGGGCTGCTCGCCTCCGGCAGGGTCCGCGAGGCCCAGGGACCGATGCTCGCCGCATACAGCTACGCGCGCACCGCGGGGGACGCCGAGGCCTTCCTGCGGGCGCGCGAGGGGGAGGCCCGTCTCCGTGAGTTCCGAGACCCTGGCCCTGCTAAGCGTCGCAAGCGTCGGCGCTAGCGCCCTCGTCTTGCTCGTAGGCTACCGGGCGATCCGGCGCGGGGATCGGGCCGCGCACGCCCGCCGCATGGCGCTCGCGGGGGTGCTGGCCGCGCTCTTTCTCGTCTTCTACCTGGCGAAGACCACCCTCTACGGCGCCAAGCCCTACCAGGGGCCCGAGGCCCTGCGCCCGCTCTACCTCGGGGTACTCGCGTTGCACTCGCTGCTCGCCGCGGCCAACCTGCCCCTCGCGCTCTTCACCTTCGGGCTCGCGCTTTCCGGGCGCCTGGACCGCCACCGGCGGATCGCCCCCTGGACGCTTCGGGTCTGGTTGCTGGTGGCCTTGACCGGCTGGATCGTCTACGGGTTTTTAAAGCTTTAAAGCAAAAAGGGCGGCCTTCGGGCCGCCTTTTTGGTTGCGGGGGTGGGATTTGAACCCACGACCTCCGGGTTATGAGCCCGGCGAGCTACCAGGCTGCTCCACCCCGCGTCGCAAAATTGAGTTTATGATGTTCGTAGGCTTTTGTCAAGCACGCGGGGAGGCATTAGAATGCCCGTAAGAGTGCGGGAGGAGAATCTATGAAGCGCTTGCTCTTGATCCTAGTTTTGGCCTCGCTCCCGGCCTGGGCCGAGGGCGGGCCCTCGCCGCCCGGGAACCTGGAGGAGCGGCTCGCGGCCGCCTACGAGGCCCTCGAGGCCGGCCGCTACCCCGAGGCGATCGCCCTCTTCGAGGACGTCGCCGCGCTGGACTGGCGCAACTTCCGGGCCCACTTCGGGTTGGGGCTCGCCTATTTCCGTTCCGGGGCGCTGAAGGAAGCGCTCTTTGAGTTCCGGCAGCTCGCCAAGCTCTACCCCGAGCGCTTCGAGGGCTGGTACAACCTGGGCGTCACCCAGGCCCGCCTGAAGGACTGGAAGGGGGCGGTGGCGTCGCTCTCCCGGGCGCTCGAGGTGGGCAAGCGGGCCGGACTGCCTCCCGCCACCCTCCGGCCCGCTTACCTCGCCCTCGCCGAGGCCCACCGCAAGCTCGACGACCCCGCCTCCGCGGCGAGGGTGCTCGGCGAGGCCTACAAGGCGCTCCCCGGGGACCTCGAGGTCGCCCTCCTCCTCGCCGACGCCCTGGTCGCCGCCGGCAAGGGGGAGGACGCGCTTCCCTACCTCTACGAGGTGCTCGCCAAGGGCCGCGGCAACGTCACCGCGAGCCTTCTGCTCGCCGACGTCCTGGTCGACCAGGGCTTGCTGGAGCGGGCGGTACGCGAGCTCGACCGCTCCATCGTCGCCGCCCAGTCGGACAAGGACCGCGCCCGCTTGATCTACAAGAAGGCGCTCATCCTCGCCGGCGAAGGCGGGAAGCGAGCCGAGGTGGAGGCGCTCTTGGAGGAGGCGATCGCCCTCGACCCCGGGCTGTGGCAGGCGCAGTACGACGTGGGGCGGCTCAAGCTCGCGCTGGGCGACGCCAAGGGCGCGCTTCGCGCCTTCATGCTCGCCTACCAGGCGAACCCCAACGATCCTCGCGTGCTCCTCGGTCTGGCCGCAGCTTATGACGCCCTAGGCAAGGCGGCCGACGCCTACCGGGTGGCGAAGCTCGCGGTGAAGAAGGCGGGGGCGGCGGAGCGGATCGAGGCGCTCTTCCTCCTGGGCAAGAACGCCTACCGCACCGGCCGCTACCCCGAGGCAGTGGAGGCCTTAAAGCAGGTGGTGGCCGAGCGGAAGAGCGACGCTGAGGCCTGGCTCTGGCTCGGCCTCGCCCTGTACGCGGTCAAGGACTACGGGCAGGCGGTGGCCGAGCTCGAGCGGGCGGCCGAGCTCGACGGCCGGGTGGAGGTGCTCGAGGCGCTGGGGGCCGCTTACCTCGCCGCCCGGCGGTTTTCGGACGCGGAGCGGGTCTACACCGAGGTGGTCCTCAAAGCCCCCGATCGGGCCGAGGCCTGGTACCACCTGGGGTGGGCGCTCAAGGCGCTCGGCCGCGACTCCGAGGCCAAGCGGGCCTGGAAGAAGGCGCTCGAGCTCGGGTACAAACCCGCCCAGGGGTTGGTGAGGTAGGGGATGAACTGGCTACGCGAGAACTGGTTCGACGCGCTCCTCTTCGTACTCCTCGCCGCGGTCGTGGTCGCCATCGTGCTCTTCCTTACCGGGGTGAACCCCTTCGCCAAGCGACCCCAGCCGGTGGTGGCGCCGCCGCCGACGACCACGGCGCCCCCGCCGCAGGCGGAGCCCCCGGCCCCCGAGCCCGAGGTCGAGACCGGGGCGGGGACCGAGGCTCCGGCCGGGGACGTCACCGTGCTGCCGCTGCCCCCGGCGATCGAGGCCGAGCCCGCCGCTGGGGCTGAGGTGGAGAAGCCGGCGCCCGAGCCCCGAAAGCCGGCCGAGGTGACGCCCTCTCCGCGCCCCCGGCCCCAGGCGGCGCCCGCGGGGCAGGGCCGCTACCGGGTCTCGGTGGGGGCGTTCACCCGCCCGGAGTACGCCGTGGACCTGGCGAAGAAGCTCGAGGCTGAAGGCTACCCCGTGCGCATCGAGGTGATCGGGCGCGTGAGCCGGGTGGTGGTGGGCCCCTACGCCAGCCGGGCCGAGGCGGAGAAGGTGGAGGCCGCTCTTTCCCGCTACGAGCCGCAGATCTACAAGGGCGACACGCCCCTGCCCCAGGGCCGCTACCTCCAGGTGGGGGCCTTCAAGAACCTCGACCGCGCCCGCACCCTGGCCAAGGCCTTGAAGGACGCGGGCTACCCGGTGGCGGTCTACTACCGCGACGGCTGGGCCAAGGTCTGGGTGGGGCCGCTCGAGGAGGCCGAGGTCGCGGCCACCCGGGCCAAGCTCGGAGCCGAGGGCTACCAGCCGGTGGAGGTGAAGGGTGGCGGCTGAACGGGTACCGGACGCGACCGTCTCCCGCTTGGTCACCTACCTGAGGGTGCTCGAGTCGCTGGAGCGCCGGGGGGTGGTGCGGACCTCGAGCGAGCAGCTCGCCGAGGAGGCCCAGGTGACCGCCTTCCAGGTGCGCAAAGACCTGGCCTACTTCGGGAGCTACGGGACCCGGGGGGTGGGGTACTCGGTGCCCCTTTTGAAGCGCGAGCTCCGGAACATCCTCGGGCTCTCCCGGCGCTGGAAGCTCGCCATCGTGGGCATGGGGCGGCTCGGCCAGGCGCTCGCCGACTACCCCGGCCTCGGCGAGGTCTTCGAGCCGGTGGGGTTTTTCGACGTGGACCCCGCCAAGGTGGGCAAGCGGCTCTCCCGGGGGGTGATCGAGCCGCTCGCGAACCTCGAGCGGGCGGTGAGCGAGCGGGGGGTCGAGATCGGCCTGATCGCGGTGCCCGCCGAGGCCGCCCAGGAGGTCGCCGACCGCCTGGTACGGGCGGGGATCAAGGGGATCTTGAACTTCGCCCCCGCGGTGCTCGAAACGCCGCCCCACGTGCCGGTCGAGAACGTGGACTTCCTGGCCGGTTTGGCACGGCTTACGTACTTCGTTTCGCGTAATGTGGGAGAGGAGTGGGTAGGATGAAACGCTTTGGAATGATCGGCCTCCTTCTCGCGTTCCTGGGGCTCTTTACGGCGTGCAATAACTTCAGCTTTCAAAACCCGATCGGGGTTCCGAGCATCGTCGTGAGCATCGGGGACAGCAGCCTGACCCAGGATGAGGCCACCGGAAACTGGAAGCTGGCCTTTACGCTCGAGGCGAGGACCCTTCCCGGTTCGCCGGGAGGCGTCATCCTGGAGTTCGACCTGGACGGGGGAGGGACCCTGGAGGCGGGGCGGCGCGTCGAGCGCTGCCCGGCGACCAACGCCGAGCCGTGCGGTCCCTTTACCACCAACTACGAGCTCGAGTTCACGAGCTACCCCCCGGCCGGGAGCTACGTGGTGGTGGGCTACCGGGTCATGGGCGAAAACGGCGCCTGGATGCACGTCCGGATGCCCCAGCCGCTGAAAATTCACTGAGCGTTCCGGTTATACTCGGCCCGGTGGAGGCCCAGGCCGAGATCTCATTTTTGGAGGCCTTTGAGCGGGAGCTCAGGGCACTCTTGCGTTCCGACGTCGAGTTCATCCAGCTCATCGAGGACGACCTGGTCTACGCCGGGGGCAAGCGGGTGCGCCCCCGGCTGGTGCACCTTGCGAGCCGGGCGCTAAGCCCGGACGGCGTGCCCCATGAGATGCGGCTCGCCCTCGCGGTCGAGCTCTTGCACTCGGCCACCCTTCTCCACGACGACCTGGTGGACGGGGCCGAGACCCGCCGGGGGCGCGAGGCCGCCTACCGCCGCTACGGCAATGCGGTGAGCGTGCTCTCCGGGGACTACCTGCTCTCCCGGCTGCTTTACTCCTTGGCTGAAACCGGACGTATGGAGCTCGTCTACCTCTTCGCCGAGGTGGCCCGGGAGCTTTCGGAAGCGGAGGTCCTGCAGTTCCAGGCGGCGGCCTACGGCGAGCACCGGGAGGACCTCTACTTCCGCATCATCCGCGGGAAGACCGCGGCCCTGATGCAGGCCGCCACCGAGGGGGCGGCGGTGCTCTTTGGGCTCGAGCCCGAACACCCCTGGCGGCGGGCCCTGGTCGAGTACGGCGAGGCCTACGGGCTCGCCTTCCAGATGCGGGACGACTACCTCGACCTGATGGGCGACCCCGAGCGGCTCGGGAAGCCGGTGGGCGGGGACGTGCGCGAGGGGAAGGTCACCTTGATCCTACTCCGCCTGCTCGCCCACGCGCCCGAGGAGGTCGGGAAAATCCTCGCCCGCCGGGGGGAGGAGGAAGGTGACATCGAGCGCCTTAGGACCCTCGCCGAGGCCACCGGGGCCGCCCGGGAGGTGGCGGTCCGGATCGCCAAGGAGGTCGCCCGGGCGGAGGCCGCCCTCCGCGCGCTTCCCCCGAGCCCGGCGCGGGAGGAGCTCGCCGAACTCGCCCGGGGGGAGCTCGGTCGCCTTGGGTAACTTGTCCCCAAAAACGGCGCTATAATCCGCCCGGTGACGGGAGGTGGGCATGGCCCAAGAGGCATGGAAGCCACCGAACGGCCCGGGGCTCTGGGGTGATTTCCTCGAGTACCTGGGGCGCGTGGCCGAAAGCGAGCGGGTGCACCCGACGACCTTCGAGTACCTGGTGCACCCGCGTCGCGTTTTGAGCGTCGCGCTCCCGGTTCGCATGGACGACGGGAGGGTGCGAACTTTCCGGGGTTATCGGGTGGTGCACAACATCGCCCGGGGGCCTTCGATCGGCGGGGTGCGTTACGACCCCGCCCTTAGTTTGGGGGACGTTGCCGGGCTCGCCGCCTGGAACACCCTGAAGGCGGCGGTCTTGAACCTCCCCTTCGGGGGCGCCGCCGGCGGGGTGGCGCTGGACCGGAGCCGGATGGCGCGGGGGGAGCTCGAGCGCCTCTCCCGCCGCTACATGGCCGAGCTCGTCAACCTGGCCGGTCCCGAGGTCGACGTACTCGCCCCGGACTACGGCACCGACGAACAGGTCATGGCCTGGTTCATGGACACCTACGCCCAGGCTAAGGGCTTCATCGAGCCCGCGGTGGTGGTGGGCAAGCCCGAGCGCCTGGGGGGGACCCGCGGGCGCGCCGACGCCATGGCGATCGGGCTCGTGCACGTCACCGAGCGCTACGCCTCGCGCTTCGGCCTGGCTCTCGAGGGCGCCAAGGTGGCGGTGCAGGGGTTCGGATCGGTGGGCCGGGCGGTGGCCCGGGTGCTCCACCGCCTCGGGGCCAAGGTGGTGGCGGTCTCGATCGACGTGGGCGGGATCTACGACGGCAAGGGGCTCGACATCCCCGCCCTCGAGGCCCACTTCGACCGCGAGGGCACCTTCGAGGGCTTCCCCGGCGAGGCGATCACCAACGCCCAGCTCCTCGCCCTCTCGGTGGACTACCTGGTGCTCGCCGCCTACCAGCACGTGATCCGCGAGGACAATGCCGAGGAGGTCCACGCCAAGGTGGTGGTCGAGGGGGCGAACGTGCCGGTCACCGCCCGCGCCGACGAGATCCTTCGCGAGCGGGGGGTGATCGTCGTCCCCCACATCCTGGCCGCCGGGGGCAACCTGGTGATCGGCTACTTCGAGTGGGTGCAGGACCTTTCCGAGTACTTCTGGGACGAGCAGAGGGTTCGCAAGCAGTTAAAAAGCGCCCTGGTGCGCGCTTTTGACCAGGTCGAGGCTTACGCCAGCGCGCGGGGTCTGCCGCTCCGCTGCGCCGCGCAACGGATCGCGATTCAGCGGGTGGACGAGGCCACCCGTCTGAGAGGGGTGTATCCATGAAGCACGAGCCGCTTTCCTTCATCCCCAAGGAGGCCGAGGGTCCCTGGAAGACCTACCTCGAACAGGTGGACCGGGTCATCCCCTACCTGGGGCCGCTGGCCTACTGGGCCGAGACCTTGAAGCGTCCCAAGCGCATCCTGATCGTGGACGTGCCGATCCGCATGGACGACGGCACCGTGGCCCACTTCGAGGGTTACCGGGTGCACCACAACACCTCCCGGGGGCCGGCGAAGGGCGGCGTGCGCTACCACCCCGCGGTCACCCTCTCGGAGGTCATGGCGCTTGCCGCCTGGATGACGATCAAGAACGCCGCCGTGGGGCTTCCCTACGGGGGCGGGAAGGGAGGCATCCGGGTGGATCCCGCGAAGCTCTCGACCGCGGAGCTCGAGCGCCTCACCCGCCGCTACACCTCGGAGATCGGGATCCTGATCGGCCCCCAGCGGGACGTGCCCGCCCCCGACGTGGGCACCGGCCAGCGCGAGATGGCCTGGATGATGGACACCTACTCGATGAACGTGGGGACGACGGCCCCCGGCGTGGTCACCGGCAAGCCGATTCCCCTCGGGGGCTCGCTGGGTCGCCAGGACGCCACCGGCAACGGCGTCTTCTTCGTGGCCGCGGCGGCGGCCAAGAAGATCAACCTGCCCATCGAGGGCAGTCGGGTGATCATCCAGGGCTTCGGCAACGTGGGCAACGCCGCCGCCCGTGCCTTCCACGACCACGGCGCCCGGGTGGTGGGGATCGCCGACATCACCGGGGCGATCTACAACGAGAAGGGCATCGATCCCTACGATCTCCTCAAGTACGTGGCCGAGGCCGGCGGGGTGCGCGGCTACCCCAAGGCGGAGCCGGTGCCGGCGGCGGAGTTCTTTGGCCTGCCCGCCGAGATCGCGGTGCCGGCGGCGCTCGAGGGCGCGATTACCGAGCAAAACGCCTGGAAGATCAAGGCCAAGATGGTGGTCGAGGGGGCGAACGGTCCCACCACCCCGGCGGCCGACGACATCCTGAACGAGCGCGGCATCCTGGTGGTGCCCGACGTGATCGCGAACGCCGGCGGCGTGATCGTCTCTTACTTTGAGTGGGTGCAGGACTTCAACTCCTACTTCTGGACCGAGGAGGAGGTGAACGAGAACCTCCGGCGGGTGATCACCGAGGCCTTCGAGGCCGTCTGGCAGACCGCCGAGGACCGAAAGGTCCCCTTGCGGACCGCGGCCTACATCGTGGCCGCGACGAGGGTGCTCGAGGCCCGGGCGCTCCGGGGGCTCTACCCCTAAACGAGGGGTCGTTTTGGCCGCGGTCCAAAGGGCCGCGGCCTTAAGCTTTTAGCGGTGCCCGAGGTCAGGCTCAAGGACTTCCGCGAGGGACTCGGCGAGGAGGAGTGGCGTAGGTTCTACGCCGCCTTCCGCGACCCCGAGATCGCCCGGCTGAACGGGCACCGGCCCCTCAGGATCCCCTTTTGGCTCTTTCGCCGCATCGTCCAGGCAGAGCTTTCCCGGGGCGACCGCGTCGCCTTCGGGGTGCTCGACGAGCGGGGGGAGTGGATTGGGGCGGTGGAGCTCTACGAGATCGGCGGCGGGAAGGCGACGCTCGGGATCATCCTCTCGGCCAAGGACCGCTGGGGGAAGGGGTACGGTCCGGCGGCGGTACGAAAGGCCCTGGAGTACGCCTTCCGGGAGCTTGGGCTCGAGCGCGTGGAGCTCCGCACCTTCCGCTGGAACGCCCGCGCCCGCCGCGCCTTCGAGAAGGCGGGTTTCTCCCTCGTCGGCTACGCCCCCGCCCCCGGGGGCGAGGAGGACGCGGTGATGGCGATCACCCGGGCCGCTTGGGAGGCTGGGGCGCATAAGATGGGGGCATGAGCGACCGCGCGCGCCTCAGCATCAACGCCCTTCGCTTTTTGGCCATCGACGCCATCGAGAAGGCCAAGTCCGGGCACCCGGGCATGCCCATGGGGGCGGCCCCGATGGCCTACGTGCTCTGGCACGACTTCCTCAAGGTCAACCCCAAGGACCCCGCCTGGCCCGACCGCGACCGCTTCGTGCTCTCGGCCGGCCACGGCTCGATGCTGCTTTACGCCCTTTTGCACCTCTCCGGCTTCGACCTACCGATGGAGGAGCTCAAGCGCTTTCGCCAGTGGGGCTCGAAGACCCCGGGCCACCCGGAGTACGGCCTCACCCCCGGGGTGGAGGTCACCACCGGCCCCCTGGGGCAGGGGCTCAGCACCGCGGTGGGGATGGCGCTTGCTGAGAAGAAGCTCGCCGCCGAGTTCAACCGCGAGGGCTTCCCGGTGGTGGACCACTGGACCTACGTGATCGCCTCCGACGGCGACCTGATGGAAGGGGTCAGTGCCGAGGCCGCGAGCCTCGCGGGGACCTGGAGACTCGGCAAGCTGATCGTGCTCTGGGACGACAACCGGGTCTCGATCGACGGCAGCACCGAGCTCGCCTTCACCGAGGACGTGCTCTCACGGTTCGCCGCCTACGGCTGGCAGGTGCTCCGGGTCGAGGATGGGGAGGACCTCGAAGCGATCCGGAAGGCGATCCGGCTTGCCCGGGAGGAGGCCACCCGGCCCAGCCTGATCGCGGTGCGCACCCACCTGGGCTACGGCAGCCCCCTGCAGGACGATCCCAAGGTCCACGGGGCCCCGCTCGGGGAAGAGGCGGTGAAGGCCACCCGCGAGCGGCTCGGCTGGCCCTACCCGCCCTTCGAGATCCCCCCCGATGTCTACGCCGACTTCCAGGCGGTGGCCGACCGGGGCGCCGAGGCCCAGGAGGCCTGGGAAACCTTGCTTGAGAACTACGCCTGGAAGTACCCCGAGCTCGCCGCCGAGTTCGTCCGCCGGGTGCGGGAGGAAAAGCTTCCCGAGGGGGCGCTCGAGGGCCTGGAGGAGGGCTTTGCCCTTGGGGAGAAGCTCGCCACCCGGGCGGCGAGCGGCAAGGTGATCGCGAAGCTTGCCGAGCGGATCCCCGAGCTCCTGGGCGGGAGCGCCGACCTCACCCCCTCTAACAACACCAAGGCCCCCAGCATGGACGATTTCTCGCCGGAAAACCCCACCGGCCGCTACATCCACTACGGGGTGCGCGAGCACGCGATGGGGGCGATCCTGAACGGCCTCGTGCTGCACAAGGGCTACCTGCCCTACGGCGGCACCTTCCTGGTCTTCTCCGACTACATGCGCCCGGCGGTGCGGCTCGCCGCGCTCATGGGGATCCGCTCCGTCTACATCTGGACCCACGACTCGATCGCCCTTGGCGAGGACGGGCCCACCCACCAGCCGGTGGAGCATCTGCCCGCGCTCCGGGCGATGCCGCGCCTTGTCGTGATCCGGCCCGCCGACGCCTTCGAGACCGCCTGGGCCTGGCGGGTTGCGCTCACCCACGAGGGCGGGCCGGTGGCGCTCGTCCTCACCCGGCAGAAGGTGGAGAACGTCACCGGCGAAAAGGCCGAGGGGCTCCTTCGGGGCGGGTACGTGCTCAGCGAGCTCGAGGGGGCGGTGGGCACGATCCTCGCGAGTGGGTCCGAGGTGGCGCTCGCGGTGAAGGCCGCCCGGCTGCTCGCTGAAGAAGGCTACCCGGTACGCGTCGTCAGCTTGCCCTCGTTCGAGCTCTTCGAGGCCCAGGACGAGGCCTACAAGAAGGAGGTCCTCGGCGAGCTCCCGCGGCTCGCCGTCGAGGCGGCGAGCCCCTTCGGCTGGGAGCGCTACGCCGACCGCGTGCTCGGGGTCACCGGGTTCGGCGCGAGCGCCCCCGGCGACGAGGTCTACGCCCGCTTTGGCTTCACCCCGGAGAACGTCGCGGCGGAGATGAAGAAACTCCTCGGGGTATAGAATCGGGGCGTGAAAAAGCGCGTCGTCAGCGTGTCCCTGGGTTCCTCACGGCGGAACCACAAGGCCGAGGTCGAGCTCCTGGGGCAGAAGATCGAGCTCGAGCGCATCGGCACCGACGGCGACTTCCAGCGGGCGATCCAGCTCATCCAGGAGCTCGACGGCCGAGTGGACGCGATCGGGCTCGGGGGCATCGACCTTTACCTGATCGCCGCCGGGCGGCGCTACGTGATCCGGGACGCCTTGAAGCTCGCCCGGGCGGCGAAGAAGACCCCGGTGGTGGACGGCTCCGGGCTCAAGGCGACGCTCGAGCGCCGGGCGGTCTTCGAGCTCGACGAGCGGCTCGGGTTTCGCGGCAAGACCGTGCTCATCCCCTCGGCGGTGGACCGCTTCGGCATGGCCGAGGCCTTCTACCAGGTGGGGGCAAAGACGCTCTACGGCGACTTCGTCTTCGCGCTCGGGATCCCGATCGTGCTCACCACGCCGGCCCAGCTCGCCCTCTTGGCGAGGCTTTTGCTCCCGGTCTTCACCAAGCTCCCCTTTAGCTGGCTCTACCCCACGGGAAAGAAGCAGGAGGAGCAAAAGCTCGACTGGCGGAGCAAGTACTTCGAGCGCGCCGACGTGATCGCGGGGGACTTCCTCTATATCCGCCGCCACCTGCCCCCTCGGGCCCAGGGCAAGATCGTGGTGGCGAACACGACGACCAAAGAGGACCTGGAGTTCTTAAAGGAGCGGGGGGTCAAGCTGCTCGCCACCACCACCCCCCGCATCCAGGGGCGGAGCTTTGGGACCAACGTAATGGAGGCGATGATCGTCGCGCTGGCGGGGAAGTTTCCCCTTTCCGAGGCGGACTACGAGGCCTGGATCCGCCGCCTCGGCCTCCACCCCGAGGTCACCGAGCTCGCCACGTAAAATCTAGGGCAGTGAGGAGGGGACGATGATTGCGGCAACCGACCTACGGCCGGGCACCAAGGTGAAGATGGACGGCGGCCTCTGGGAGTGCATCAGCTACCAGCACCAGAAGATCGGCCGCGGGGGTGCCAAGGTGGTGGCCAAGTTCAAGAACCTGGAGACCGGGGCCACCGTCGAGCGCACCTTCAACTCCGGCGAGCGGCTTGAAGACATCTACGTCGAGACCAAGGAGGTCCAGTACCTCTACCCCGAGGGCGACGCCTATGTCTTCATGGACCTCGAGACCTACGACCAATACAGCGTCCCCGCCGCCACCGTGGGGGAGGCGGCGAAGTACCTGAAGGAAGGGATGACGGTCTTCGCCGACGTCTACGAGGACCGGATCATCAAGATCACCCCGCCTACGGTGGTGGAGCTCGAGGTCGTCGAGACCCCGCCCGGGGTCAAAGGCGACACCGTCTCCGGGGGCTCGAAGCCGGCCACCTTAGAGACCGGCGCGGTGGTCCAGGTGCCGCTTTTCGTGAACGTGGGTGACGTGATCAAGGTGGATACCCGGACCGGCGAGTACGTCGGCCGGGTGTAGGGGGTGGGCATGAAGATCAAGGAGATCCGCGAGATCCTCCGGGCGATGGAGGCCACCGGGGCCAGCGAGCTCACCCTCGAGACCCCGGACTACAAGATCCAGATCAAGCGGGGGCCGGCGGAGGTGCCGGTGCGGGTAGTCGAGACCCCGCCGGCCCCCGCTTGATCTGGATCTTGTAGTCCGGGGTCTCGAGGGTGAGCTCGCTGGCCCCGGTGG
>WFXV01000249.1 GCA_015490435.1 Thermaceae bacterium | reverse complement strand
TCTTCGGGGTGCGCTACCTCGGCCCCGGCGAGCTCCCCATCCCCGAGATCGCGAGGTTTTTGAACAAGCGCGCCCTCTTCCGGGGGCAATGGGGGTTCAAGAAGGGGAAGATCCCCGAGGGCGAGTACCAGGCGCTGCTCGCCCGCGAGGCCGAGCCCATCCTGGCCGCGCTCCTCGCCCGGGGGGAAGAGCTTCTCGAGCCCAAGGTCGCCTACGGCTACTTTCCGGTGGCGCGGGAGGGGGAAGACCTCCTCGTCTTCAGCGAGGCGGGCGAGATCCTCGCCCGGATTCCCTACCCGGTCTCGGAAAAGGGACTTTCCATCGCCCGCTACCACCTGCCCCGCCATGGCCCCCTGCTCGAGGGGGTCGAAGACTGGATGCCCAAGGGGGCCCTTTTGGCCGGGGCCCGGGACGTGGCGGTCTTCTTCGTGGTCACGGTGGGCGAGCGGGGACTGAACGAGGCGAAGAGGCTCCTCGAAGCGGGCCGCTACCAGGACTACCTCTTCACCCACGGCTTCGTGGTCGAGATGGCCGAGGCCCTCGCCGAGTACTGGCACAAGCGCCTTCGCGAGGAGTGGGGCATCGCGGATAAAGACGCGCCGGCAGTGGAAAAGCTCTTCCAAAAGAGCTACCAGGGCGCCCGCTACGCCCCGGGGTACCCGGCTTGGCCTGAGCTCGAGGCGCAAAAGACCCTGGAGGCCCTCCTCGACTGGGGGAAGATCGGCGTCCAGCTCACCGAGGACTTCCAGCTCGTGCCCGAGGCGAGCACCTCGGGGATCGCGGTGCACCACCCCGAGGCACGGTATTTCAGCGTGGGGTAACCTCCCAAACCGGACGGTTCAGGTAGCGGCGGCGCATAAAAGGCCAGATCCAAAACCGGAGGAAGAAGAAGGGGCAGCGCCGGAGCGCTTCCATCCGGCGCTCCTGGTACGCCTGGACCCAGGGGAGGACCTCCGCCACCTCGAGGGCGGGACGGCCGAGGGCGCGCTCGAGCCCGACCACCGCTTCCCGGTGCCGGGCGTAGAGCGCGTCGAGCCCCTCCTTCGGGAAGACCTGCAGGCGAAAGCCCCCGTTCAAAACACAGGGGTGACCGAGGTGTCCGGGAAAGTTCGTGGTGGTGAGGTCCACACCTTCGAAGGCGGTGTCGAAGTCATAAAAAACCCGCCCCTGGTTTTCCAGCAGGCTAAGCACGATCCTACCGTCTTGGTGCGGCCAGTAGGCGGTGCGGGCAATGCGCTCAGCCTCGCCGCCAAGACGAAAGCGCAGCTCCGCTACCACCCCGGGGGCAAAACCCCTTTCCAAGGCCCAATCTTCCGTCTCGCGGTACGCCTCGGCGAACGCGCCCTCGGGCGGCGCTGGAAGGCGGACGTATTCCACCATGCGCGCGGCCGAGAGCGTCGTGCGGCGCCAGAGCTCCGGCACCGCCACCAGGATCAAAACCAAAAGGGCGAGGACCCATCCCACCTCCATGGCCGGATCCATTTTAAGCGGGGGCCAAAAGGCCCCCGCCGTCACGCGTCGGAGCTTCGCTACTCGCCCTTCGCCGCCGAAGGCTGGTAGGGCTTTGCGCAGATCGCCCAGACGGTGAGCACCCAGTCCTCGCCGGGGCCACCCACCATCCGGCCCGCCTGCGCGTACCAGCCGTCGCTCGAAATCGGGTAGCTCGCCTGGATGGCGATGGTCGGGTCGTAGGTGCCGCTGGCGGTGCGCACGCTGGCGCCGCCGCCGGTGACCACGAACCCGGCGGGGCAGCTCACGCTAGCGCTCACCGGCTGGCTACAGGGGCAATCGAGCCCGCTTTCCACCTGGTGGGTGACGATGCGGAACTCGGTGATGCCGGGAGGCCCTTGCGGACCCGGCGGCCCGGGCGGGCCTTTGGGGCCCTGAGAACCCATGGGCCCTTGCGGACCCTGCGGCCCCGGGGGACCGGCCGGTCCCTGCGGCCCTTGCGGACCCATCGGGCCCCGCGGACCGATGCAATCGCGGGCGTCCACCTTGCCGTCGCCGTTTAAGTCTTCAGCAGCATCCGGCTTGCCGTTTGCGTTCAGGTCCCAACAGCTGACGCCCGGGGGGGCCTTGCGGTCCAGGTGGTCCGGCGGGCCCTTGCGGACCTTGAGGCCCTTGCGGCCCCACAGGTCCTCTGGGGCCCGGAGGCCCGGCAGGACCCTGCGGCCCCGCGGGGCCGGGGGTCCCGGCGGACCCGGGGGCCCGGGCGGTCCGGGCGGGCCCTGCACCACCAGGACCTTTTGGGGCGCGGCCTGGATCTCGATGCGGGTGACGAAGACGGCCATGTCCTGGGTCCCCGGCTTTTGGGCGTCACGGAACTTCACGCCGTAGGGGACGAAGACCCGCAGCGTACGGGGGTCTTATTCGTGATCCGCAGGGTGCCCTTGCCCCGGTAGGGCGGCTTGGAGACGGTGTGGAAGCCGAGCACGCGGGCGTCGAGCAGGCCCTGCTTCACGCCCTGGGTGAGCTCGAGCACCCCCGCGGGAAAAGCCCCCTTGCCGTGCGCCTTGCCGTAGCGGACGAGCTCATGGGTGACGGGAAGCCGCTTGGGGTCGTATTGAACGCGGTCGGTGAAGTACCAGACCGCCCGCTGAACCTGGTGCGGGAAGCGGTCGGTGTACCCCTTGGCGTAGGCGTACTCGAGCAACGCCCGGATCTCCGGCGGAGCGGGATTCAAGGGGACGAGCTCCCGGCTCGGGAAGGGCTTGCCGTAGTCCATGCAGTAGCCCTCCACCGGCAGCTCCACCGTTCCGCCCGCTGGCACGGTCACCTCGAAACCAGCCGACTGCGCCCAAGCCTGCGCCGAGGTCAGCGCCAGAAAGAAAACGATTCCCAGGAAAAATCGCAGCCTGGGCGCGGTCCGAAATCCCTCAAACCTCATAGCACCTCCATTTCGCGCGCGGGGCCTTGCGCGCAATACGAATCCCCCCTCGCTCTCACGCAAAATGGCCCCGGTCGCCCATTGTAAGGGCTGCTTCCAAGTAGGCATGGTCATATCCGGCAGCACGAAAAAGATCCAGGGAGATCGGGCTCGAAAAAGCGGCGCCGGCGGGCTAAACTTAAGGCGTCACCGGGGGTGCCCCAAAAGGGGCTGAGAAGGCGCGCCGCGCCTACCCTTGGAACCTGATCCGGGTAATGCCGGCGTAGGGAAGGTGACGAGCCTTCCCCTCCTGGTGACGGAAGGAGGGGTCTTGATGAAACCCAAAATCCTGGCAATCGGGCTTTTCGTGCTCTTGGCGCTTGCGCAAGGCGAGGAGCTCCGGGTCCTCACCCACTCGAGCTTCAGCCTCTCCAAGTTGCTGATCCAGAAGTTCGAGCGGGAGACCGGCATCAAGCTCCGCTTCATCGAGGGCGGCGACGCCGGCGAGACCCTGAACAAGGCGATCCTCACCAAGGACGCCCCGATCGCCGACGTGCTCTATGGGGTGGACAACACCTTCCTCTCGCGGGCCCTCGAGGCCGGCATCTTCGAGCCCTACGCCTCCCCCGAGGTCCGGAACCTCCGCTCGGAGACGATCCTCGATCCCACCCTGCACGCGATCCCGGTGGACTACGGCTACGTCGCCCTCAACTACGACAAGGCCTACTTCCAGGGCCGCGCGCTTCCTAAGACCTTCGAAGCCCTCGCCGAGCCCGAGTTCGCGCGGCTTTTGGTGGTGGAAAACCCCGCCACCAGCTCGCCGGGGCTCGCCTTCTTCCTGGCCACGATCGACGCCTTCGGCGAGGACGGCTACCTCGCGTTCTGGGCCCGGCTCCGGGACGGGGGCGTGCGGGTGGCGAAGGGCTGGAGCGAGGCCTACTTCGCCGCCTTCACCCGCTACGGCGGCGACCGCCCGCTGGTGGTGAGCTACACCACGAGCCCCGCCGCCGAGGTCTACTTCTCCGAGGGCAAGTACCCAGAACCCCCCACCGGGAACCTGCTCTTTCCTAAGAGCGCCTTCTTCCAGGTCGAGTTCGTGGGGATCTTGAAGGGCACCAAGCACCGCAAGGCGGCGGAGCGGTTCATCGATTGGCTCCTTTCCAAGGAGGTGCAGGAGGACATTCCCCTCAACATGTGGGTCTTCCCCGCCCGGCGGGACGCGCGGCTCCCTGAGGTCTTCCGCTTCGCCGAGATCCCCACCGAGCCCGCCCGGGTCGACCCCGAGGCGATCCGGCGAAACCGCGCGCGCTGGATTCGGGCCTGGACCGCGGTGGTGCTGAAGGGGCTCGACCCGAAGGACGTGCGCTGAGCGTGCAGCGGCTTTTCCTCGGGCTTTTCCTGCTCTTTTTGCTCGGGGCGCTGCTTTACCCCCTCGCCCGGGTGTTCGCCCTGGGGGCGGGGCCGGGTTTTTTCCAGGTGCTCGCCGACCCCTACTACTGGGGCCGGCTCCTTTGGAGCCTGGAGTACGGGCTGGTCTCGGCGGCGGTGGTAGTGCTCCTCGCGGTGCCGGTGGCCTACGGGCTCGGCTACGCCTTCCCCGGCCGCGCCCTCTGGGTGGCGCTCGCGGGGGTGCCCTTCGTACTGCCCACCATCGTGGTGGCGGCGGGGTTCTTGGCCCTGGTCGGGCCCCGGGGGCTCCTCGGGGTGAACCTGGTGGGGACCCCGCTCGTGCTCGTCTGGGCCTCGGTCTTCTATAACCTCGGGTTCGCCGCCCGCATCCTCCACGGGCTCCTCGCGCGTGCCGGGGGGGAGCTCGAGGCCGCCGCCCGCACGCTGGGGGCGGGGCCCTTCCGGGCGTTCTTCCGGGTGACGCTGCCGGTGCTCCTCCCCGGTCTCCTGGCCGCCGGCGGGCTCACCTTTCTCTACACCTTCGCGAGCTTCGGCGTGCCCCTCTTGCTCGGGGGCTACCGCTACGCCACCCTCGAGGTCGAGGTCTACCGACTCCTCGCCTACGAGCTCGACTTCCCCCGGGCGAGCGCCCTGGTGCTCTGGCAGGTCCTCGTGCTCGCCCTGGTGAGCCTCGGCTACCTCTGGGCCGGGCGGCGGATCGCCGGGGGCCTCGCCCCGGGGGTGCCGAAGCCGCTCTCTGGTCCCGGGAGCATGCTGCTTGCGGCCGCCCTTTGGGGCGGGCTCTCCCTCCTCTTGCTCCCGGTCTTCGCCCTCCTGGCCGCGAGCCTCGTCGCCCCCGAGGGGGTGGGGCTCGCAAACTACCGGCGGCTTTTGACTGTGGAAGCGAGCTACTTCGCCCCGAGCCTGGCCGAGGCCCTCAAGAACACCCTCTTCTTCGCCTTCGCCGCCCTCGCCCTCGCCCTCCCCGCGGGGCTCTTCTACGCCCTCTCGGCCCGGCGGGGAGGTTTTTCTGTCGAGCTCCTCGGGCTCTTGCCGCTCTTCGTGAGCCCGGTGAGCCTCGGGGTCGGCTACCTGCTCGCCTACCCCGGCCTCCGGGCCCATGCCTTCGTCCTGGTGCTGGCCTACGCCACCCTCGGCTACCCGCTCCTCGCCCGGGCGCTGCTCCCCGCCCTCCGGGGGCTGTCCGAGGAGCTCCTCGGGGCCGCCGCTACCCTTGGGGCCGGCCCCTGGCGGCGGCTTCTCCGGGTCGAGCTGCCGCTCGTGCGCCCGGCGCTCCTCGCCGGGAGCGCCCTGGCCCTGGCCAGCGCCATCGGCGAGTTCGGGGCCACGATGCTGCTCGTGCGCCCGGAGTGGGCCACCCTGACGGTGGCGATCTACGAACGGCTTGCCAAGCCCGGGCTCGCCAACTACGGCGAGGCGATGGCGATGAGCGTGGTGCTCATGGCGGTCTCGGGGCTTTTGTTCTTCGCCTTTGCCCGGGGGTCGGAGATTGGCTGAGAAGGCGCTCGTCCTCGACGGGGTGGAAAAACGCTACCCCGGGTTTTCCCTCGTGCTCTCGCTCGAGCTCGCGCCGGGCGAGACGCTCGCCCTCCTTGGCCCCTCGGGCAGCGGCAAGAGCACGGTGCTCAAGATCGTGGCCGGGCTCGAGCCCCCGGACCGGGGCCGCGTCCGCCTCTTCGGCCGGGACGTCACCCGCCTCCCCCCGGAGCGCCGGGGGGTGGGGATGGTCTTCCAGAGCTACGCCCTTTTCCCCCACCTCACCGTCGCCCAGAACGTCGCCTTCGGCCTGGTCGAGCGCCGCTGGTCCAGGGAGGCGATCGAAAAGCGGGTACAGGAGCTCCTAGAGCGCACCGGCCTCGCCCCCCACGCCGGGAAAAGGCCCGCGGAGCTTTCGGGCGGCGAGCGCCAGCGGGTGGCCCTCGCCCGGGCGCTCGCGCCGCGCCCCCGTCTCCTCCTCCTCGACGAGCCGCTCGCGGCCCTCGACCTCAGGCTCCGGGAGGAGCTGCTCTTTTTGCTCCGCCGGGTGCTCCGGGAGGAGGGGCCGGCGGCGCTCTACGTCACCCACGACCAGGCCGAGGCCTTCGCCCTGGCCGACCGGGTGCTGGTGCTCCGCGAGGGGCGGCGGGTGCAGGAGGGGCCGCCCCGGGAGGTCTACGCCCGCCCCAAGGACGCCTGGACCGCGCGCTTCCTCGGGCACAAGAACGTACTCGAAGGCGACGAGGCCCGCTCGCTCGGGCTCGGCGAGGGGACCTGGCTCCTCCCCTACGCCGCGATCAAGCCCGGCGCCGGGGAGCCGGCGCGGGTGGAGGAGGCGGTCTTCCTGGGCCCGCGGGTCGGGGTCTGGCTTTCCTACCGCGGGGTCCGGCTCTACTGGGAGGGCCCGCTCGACCCGCCCCCGGCCCCGGGCGAAACCCTCCCCTTAAGGATCGAGACCGAAAGGGCGGTGCCGCTTTGAAGGCGCTCATCCTGCTCTCGGGGCCCCTCTCCCTCATGCCGAGGCTCCGCCAGGA
This sequence comes from Thermaceae bacterium, assembly GCA_015490435.1. Lineage (GTDB taxonomy): Bacteria > Deinococcota > Deinococci > Deinococcales > Marinithermaceae > WFXV01. The sequence continues at coordinate 10,720 of WFXV01000249.1, read as the reverse complement.
GGCGGCCTCGGCCGAGCTCGTCGTCGCCGCCGACAGCGGGATCCGCCACGCCGAGGCGCTCGGCCGGGTTCCCGACCTCTGGGTGGGGGACTTCGACTCGAGCTCCCCCGCCCTCCTCGCCCGCTACGCCGACCTGCAAAAGGAGCGCCACCCCCGGGACAAGGACGCCACCGACGCCGAGCTCGCCGCCCGCGCCGCGATCCGGCGGGGCGCCCGCGCCCTCCTCTTCGCCGGGGCCCTCGGGGGCGAACCCGACCACGCCCTCGCCCACCACGCCCTGGCCCTCGGCCTCGCTGGGGAGGGGCTCGAGGTCGCGCTCACCGACGGGCGCTGCTGGGCCTGGCCGGTGATCCCCCCGGGGCGGCGGGTGGCGCTCCCCGCCGGCACGCCCTTCAGCCTGATCCCCCTAGCCCCCCTCGAGGACCTCGGCCTTTCCGGCGCCCGCTGGACGCTCGCGGGCGCCCGTCTACCCCTCGGCAGCACCCGGGCGACCCGGAACGTCGCCACCGGGCCGGTCGAGGTCTCCTTGAGCCGGGGCCAAGGTATGCTCGTCGCGTGCCCCGAGGCCTCCTAGCCCTCCTCCTGCTCCTGCTCGCGGGCTGCCAGACGGGAGCCCCGGGAGGAAAGAGTCCCCTCACCGCCGTCGACGACGCCGCCGAAACCCTCGAAAACACCCCGGTGGTCATCGACGTGCTGGCCAACGACCGCTTCGACCGCTGGGACCGGCTCGAGCTGCCCCGCCTCCCCACCCACGGCCGGGTGGAACGCGTAGGGAAGGCCCCCCCGCCTCCGACTTCGCTACACGCCAGAGCCCCACTTCCACGGAAAGGACGCCTTCTCCTACCGCCTTTGCGAGGGAAGCACCTGCAGCACGGCCCGAGTCTCGATCACGGTCCGCCCGGTCAATGATCCCCCCACCGCCGCCCTGGAAGCAAGACCCGACGCCGGCGAGGTCCCGCTCGAGGTCCGCTTCCGGACCACCGCCGAAGACCCCGACGGCGACGCCCTCACCTGCCGGCTCGACTACGGCGACGGCGCCACCGACGAAGGCCCCTGCGACCTCCCTTACGCCCACACCTACGCCAAGCCGGGGCGCTACACCGCCACCCTAGTCGTGCAGGACGGGAAGGGCGGCGCCGCCGAGGCCCGCGCCATAGTGGTTGCCCGCTCCGCCTTCCAACCCGTCCTGGTCTTCGTCAAGGCGCCCGCCGACCCCGAGGTCCGCGCCGCCTTCGACCGGGCGGCGGCGCGCTGGGCGGAGGTGGCGGTGGGCGACCTCCCCGATGTCGCCGAAGGCGTGGCCAAGGACGCTTGCGGGAACCCCGAGGCCTACGCCGATCCGGTGGACGACCTGGTGATCTTCGTGAACTTCTTCCGGGACCAGGAGGGCGGGCTCTTGGGCCGCGCCGGCCCCTGCCGGCTCCGCCCCGAGACCCACCTGCCCTACGCCGGGCTTATGGAGTTCGACGAGGCCGACCTCGAGGCCCTTTCCCAAGCGGGCATCCTGGAGGACGTCATCCTCCACGAGATGGGCCACGTGCTCGGCCTGGGCACCCTCTGGGAACCCCTCGGCCTCCTCGCCTACGACGCCGACGCCTGCCTCGACGCCCGCGAGGTGCGCTACCGGGGCCGGGCGGGCAACGACGCCTGGCACGACCTCGGCGGCGCGGGGGACGCCCCGGTCGAGGAACAGTACGGCGCCGGCACCAAGTGCGGCCACTGGCGGGAGGCCACCTTCGACAGCGAGCTCATGACCGGGATCGCCGAGCGGGGGCCGATGCCGCTCAGCCGCCTCACCATCGGGGCCCTCGCCGACCTCGGCTACCGGGTGAACTACGACGCCGCCGACGCCTACCGGCTGCCAAGCGGGGCCCAGGCCCAGGCGGTCGGCATCCCCCTCCGCGAGGTCCTCCTCCGGCCGCCGCTGCCCTAAGCTAAGGGGCGATGAAGCCGACGCTCGCGGTGTTGGAGGAAGAGCTCGAGGCCCTCTCCCGCCACTTCCAGGCCAGCCTCGACCCCTTCGGCACCCTCACCTTCTACCTCGAGGGCGCGCCCGGGGGCGCCACCGCCTTGGTCTGGTCCCCCTGGGCGCTTGGTCCCGAGCTCCTCGGGGCCCTCGCCGAACTCCCCCTTCGCGGCCGCGCGCTGGTGGCGCTGGCCCCCGAGGCCGAGGACGCCACCCCCTTTGCTGCCGTCCTCCGCCACCACCGGCCCCGCTACGCCCTCTTCCTCACCCCCGGCGAGGGCATCTTCCACCGCTTCCCGGGGTTCAAGGAGGTCGAGGGGGAAGCGGGCCCCGAGCGGGTCCCCCTGGACGACCCCCGTCCGGCCCGAACCCTCTTGCGCACCGCCCCTACCGGCCTCCGCTACCGCGAGCTCCGGGCCTATCCCGCCTGGGAGAGCCCGGCCCTGAACGGGGCCAGGCCCCACCCCGAGGCCGCCTTGGGGGCGGTGGCCCTGGCCGAGGGGGCCCTCCCCTACGCCGTGGGGCAGGGTAAGCTTAGGGAGAACCTGGAACGGGCGCTCGCCGCGCTCGGCCTTTTGAGGGAGGGATAGGGATGATGGCGGCGATTCTTCTGGCCACGTTCGTGTTCGCGATCCTGCTGGTGACCGGCATCTACTACTTCGTCTACCACCCGAGGACGCTCACCACCTCGGGCGAGGCGGTGGACCTCGGGCTCACCGCGGCCCTGGTGGCGATGATCGTGCTGGTCACCGCCGCGCTCTCAGCCATGTACCTTCTCGGCAAGCTTCAGTAGCTCTGGGCCTCGCGCAGCATCGCCCGGGTGAGCTCCCAGACGGGAGCGAACTCGGGCTTTTCCTCGGTCAGGAGGTCGAGGCAGAGGGAGAGCTCCTCCACCCGCCGGGCCTCCAGGCTCCTCCGCCTCCGCCCGCCCCGGCGGGCGCTCTCGGCGAGGTCCTCGAAGCGCCGGGGTAGGCAGACCCGGGGCACGCCGCCCGAGGCCCGGCAGGCGAGCGCCGGGTGTCCGGGACAGCGGGCGTAGCCCTCGGGGTAGCGGCGGCCGAGCTCGCCGTGGCCGGCGAGCGCCATCCCGAGGGGCCCGGAGTGCACCGCCGCCAGCCAGCGGAAGATTCGCTCGCGGCGGCGGCGGCGCTCGGTCTCGGTGAGGGCTTTCTGGCCCTCGGACATCCCGGAATTCAGTTTACTTCTTTGCCTTGGCCATCATCTTCTCCATCATCGCCATGAGCTCCTCCTCCTTCTTCTTGGCCTTGTCGAAAGTGCGGGAGATCACCCGGAGGAGCTCGAAGAGGATCCCCAGCGCGCGCTGGATCTCGGGGTCGGAGAGCGCCTTCAAGAGCCCGGCGAGCCCGAGCCGCGGCGGGTTCTTGAGCTTTTCCGGTGGGAAGGTCTCGGAAAGCGCCTCGATGAAGAGGTCCACCATTATCCCGGCGGCGTTGGGGTCGATCTGCGCCAGCACGTCCACCGCCTTGCCGGCATGGGAGAGAAGCCTCAAGTTCCGCGGCTCGGCGAGCTGACCCAGGTTCTCCACCAGGGTCTCGGAGAGCTCGCCGACGAGGGTGAGGGCCCCGCTCTTATCCAGCTTTTCCAGCGTCTCGGCGAGCTTCTCGAGGGCGTCGGCCTGCTCGACGAAGCGGTCGAGGATGGAAAGGAGCCTAAGATTCTTGGGCTCGGCAAGGAGGGCGAGGTTTTCCTCCAGGGTCGGCCCCACCCGCATCTCGCCGAGGAGCGCGAGCCCCGAGCCCTCGAGGATCTTTTCGATGCGTTCCAGCCGTTCTTCCACCGTGGGCATGATCTCCCTCCCTTACCCCAGCAGGGTGGCGAACCAGAAGCTTTCGAAGAGCATCTTGGTGATGCGCACCCAGCGGCCGGTGGCCATCACGCCGCAGGAGGGCATGCCCTTGCCGGCGAGCACCTTCTCGAACTCGCACTGGGGCAAGAGGGCGTTGTCTCCGAAATCCATGATGCACATCGCCACCGCGTCGAAGGGCTCGCCGATGTAGGCGCCCTTCAGGTCGGAGACGATCACCCCGGCGATGTATTCGGCCTGGAAGTGGGCCACCACCCCGGCGGGCGGGAGCATGAGCGAGGGGTTCACCACGTCGCCGATCACGAAGACCTCGGGGTAGTTGGTGTGGCGGAAGGTCATCGGGTCCACCGTGGGGAAGCCCTGGGGCCCGGCGAGCTTGGACTCCCGCACCACCTTGTTGGGGGCGAAGGGGGGCACCAGGATCAGAAGGTCGTAGGCGAGCTCCCGCCCGTCCTTGGCCACCACCTTGCCGTCGCCCGCGCGCTCGAGCTCAAACTCACCGTGGAAGCGCACGCCCTTCTCGTTCAGGATCTTGAGCACCATCCCCGAGATCACCGGCCCCATGGGGGCGAGCGGCGCCGGGTTCAGGTGGAAGACGTCCACGCTCGACTTCCCGCGCACGCCCTTGACCTTGAGGGCGAACTCGGCCATGCCGGCGACCTCGAAGGGCGCAGGGGGGCAGGGGTAGTAGGGCGAGCTCACGCCCACCACGATCCGCCCGCCCTCGAAGGCCTTCATCCGCTCCCGGAGGGCGAGCGCCCCCTCCGGGCTCCAGGGGGCCACCGCGTCCGGCGCCGGCGAGGGCATCGGCTCCGCGCCCAGCGAGACCACCAGGTAGTCGTAGTCGAACTCGCCCTTGTCGGTGACCACCTTTTTGGCGTCGGGGTCGAGGGACTGGATCTCGGCCTTGACGTAGTTCACCCCGCGCTTTTCGAGGAGCTGCAAGGGCCGGCGCACGTCGTCGAGCTCGCGCATCCCGAAGGCCACCCAGGGAAAGCCGGGCATGAAGTAGTTGTAGTCGCTTTTGTCGATCAAGGTGACCTCGGCCTCTTCCCGCATCAGCCGCTTGATCTTGTTGGCGGCCACCAGGCCGCCGGAGCCACCGCCTAGGACCAAAACCTTTACCGCCATCTTGGAACCGCCTCCTTCCTTTACCTATGAGTCCTTATACATCAGGTGTATGTGGAGGATTGTCCCAATGAAAAAGGGCGCAAGGGAAACCCTTGCGCCCTAGGGGCTTTCGACTTTCGCTAGCGGGGCTCGTACTCGTCCAGCGCCTTGCCCAGGTTCTTGGCCAGGGTCAAGAGGAAGCCGAGTCCCTTTTGCACGTGGGGGTCGTTCAGGTACTTGAGCGCCCCGAACATCCCCACCTTGGGCGCGGCCTTGGGGTCGGTCTCGGAGAGCGCCTCGATGAGCGCGCCGACCACGTGGAGGATGTGGTAGCGGAGCTTGGGCATCTTTTCGGGCGGCATGTTCTTGATCGGGTCCATCGCCGCCTCGGCGAGGCCCAGGCCCCGGATGATGGCGCGCTCGTTGGCCAGGTGCTCGAGCAAGAGGTCGCCGTTGGTGGTGAGCTCGGTGACCAGGCTCAGGTAGCCGCCGGCCTTCAGGTGGCGGGCCACGGTGATGAGCTCTTGAATGACCCGCGCGTCCTCTTCGGTGATGGTGATCTCCGCCATCTTGGCCTCCTTACCTCAGCGCGTCCAACCAGGCGCGGTAGAACGAGTCCTTGACCATCCGGATGGTGGGGCCGGTGGCGACGGTGTAGCAGGCGTGCCCCCACTTGCCTTCCTCGGGGATCCACCAGTACTCGCAGTTGCCCATGAAGCCCGACTCGAAGCTGTGGCCGAAGCAGAGCGTCGGGGCGTAGGAGGGGATCATGTAGCCGCCGAAGGCGTCGTGCAGGATGCTGCCGGCGGCCACCACCGCGGCGTTGTGGATGGGCACGCCGGCGGTGAGGAGCCCCACCGGCGGCATCGCGTGCTCGCCGACCAGGTAGACTTCGGGGTACTCGGGGTGCTGGAAGCGCGGGCCGGTGACCACCGAGAAGCGGGGGTCGCCGGGGTGGGCGAGGCCGTTGTCCGCGAGCACCTTGGGGAGCCGCGAGGGCGGGGACTTGATCAGGAGATCGTAGGCGTACTCGCCCTTTTGGGTGACGATCTTGTCCTCGGTGACCTCGACGAGCTTCTCGAAGCCGGCCTCGTACTTGATCCCGTGGCGCTTGAAGCGGCGGAGGAAGAAGCGCTCGAGCCCCTCCCCGAGCGCCATCCGCACCGCGTTCGCGGGGTAGAGCACGGTGATCTCGGGGTGCTGGCCGCGGACCTCGAAGTAGGCGCGGACGTTGAGCGCCATCTCGAGGGGGTAGATGCCGCAGCGGAAGGGGAGCTCGGGGACCAGGAATACGATCTTCTTGCCCTTGAACTTGAAAAGCGCCTCCTTGAGCTCGAGCGCCCCCTCCGGGCCGTAGTTGTGGAAGCCGTACTTGTCGAGCCCGGGGTAGTCGGACCAACCGTAGGCGGTGCCCAGGGCGATTACCAGGAAGTCGTAGTCCAAGGTGGTCCCGCCCTCGGTGGTCACCTTCCGACCCTTGAGGTCGAAGGTCTTGACCGGATCCACCAGGACCTTGAACCCGTAGACCCGCTCGGCGTTCTTGATGGGCGCCCAGGTCTCGTCCACCGAGGCCGTCCCGAGCGCCACCTCGGACCACAAGGGGGGCATGTAGTGGCGCTCGCTGGCGGTGACCAGGGTGACCTCGAGGGGCTGCCCCATGCGGTTCGCCTCGGTCTGCAGCATGCGGGCGGCCACCAATCCGCCGGTGCCGCCCCCGACCACCACGACTTTCTTCGCCATACGTTCCTCCTTAATCCGAAAAGGCAGCGTACCCGAAACCCCTTTGGGGTTATAGGGACATTACACTCCCCGGAGGTCTTCAAGCAAGAGCCAGCCCACCCCGGGCGGGGTGGCCTCGAGGCGGGGCGCGAGCCAGTCCCGAAGCCGGGCGACCAGCGGGCGGAGGCTCTCGGGCTCGGCCTCGGTCACCACCAGGGCGGTGAACTGGTAGAAGGCCTGGGTGGCCGTGGTGCCGTCGTCGAAGAAGGCAAAGGGCGGGCCCACCGGGTCGAGGAGCAGGTGGACCCGCGTTCCCTCGAGCAGAGCCTCCTTCGGAAGGTGCGCCCGGGGGTCAAAGGCAAGCCCCCGGGGCACCCAGAGGTAGCCCTGGAGCAGGCGGACGCCCCGCTTCACGGCCTCTTCGGCAGGGCGCGAAGCTGCACCCCGAGCCCCGCGAGGGCCTCCACCAGGGGGCCGGGCTCGGTGAAGAGGTGGGTCTTGAACCCAAGCCGCTGGGCGGCGGCGATGTTGTCGGGGTGGTCGTCGACGAAGAGGACCTCCTCGGGGGAGAGCCCCATGCGCTCGAGGGCGAGTAGGAAGGCCTCGCTCCCCGGCTTCTTGATCCCCTCCTCGTTGGAGAAGACGGCGGCGTCGAAGCGGTCGAAGCTCTCCTCGGCCCGGAGGAAGCTCGAGATCACCGGGTAGTTGTTGGAGAGCAGGCCCACCACCAGATCGTCGGGGAGGGCGAGGAGCAGGTCGTACATCTCGGGCCGGGGCGCCACGCTCCCGAGGAAGAGCCGCTCGAAGACGGGGTACGGGGCCTCGACCCCGAGCCGCTCGGAGAGCGCGTCCCAGAAGCGGCGGAGGGTCCACTCGCCGAGCTCGAGCCGCTCCACCAGGTCGAAGTAGGCCTCGGCCACCCTTTCCTCGGGGAGCGCAAAGCGGCGGGCGAGGTTTTGCACCACCCGTCTGTCGAAGGTGCCGCGGGTGAAGACCCCGCCCCAGTCGAAGAGGATCCCCCGAATGTCCATGCGCTCCATTTTAGAAAGCGGCCGGGGGTTGTAAACCCCCAAAGGACAAAGGTCCCGCCCGGGCTGGGGTAGGTAGGGGGCATGCGAAGGGGGCTCTTTTTCGCCCTTTTCCTCCTCGGGCTCGCGCTTGCCCAGGCCTTCCCCGAGCGGGCGATCCCCTTCGAGGGGAAGACCCTCTCGGGCGAACCCTTCAAGCTCGCCGAGCTGCTCGAAAAGGGCCCGGTCTTCTTGAACTTCTGGGCCACCCACTGCCCGCCCTGCCTCGTCGAGGGGCCCGAGATCGGGCGGGTCCACGCCCGCTACCGAGACCGGGTGCAGTTCGTCGCGGTGGACGTGCAGGACAACCCCAAGATGGCCCGCTTCCGGGTCCGCGAGTGGGACTGGACCTTCCCGGTGGTGATCGACTACTACGCCGACGTGGCCCGGGCCTACCGGGTGCGCTACCTGCCGACGAGCTTCTTCATCGCCCGGAACGGGCGGGTGGTGGCGGTCCACGCCGGGCTTCTGATCCTCCGCGACGCCGAGGGGCGGGTGGTAGAGGACTTCCTCACCCCGAACCTGGAGCGCCTTCTCGAGGCTCCCTGACCCAGGTCCCCGACTTCCCGCCCGACTTGTAGAGCAGCCGGACCGGGCCGATCTCGATTCCCTTGGCCACCGCCTTCAGCATGTCGTAGACGGTGAGGGCGGCGACGCTGGCGGCGGTGAGGGCCTCCATCTCCACCCCGGTCTCGGCCTTGGTCTTGACCTCGGCCTCGATCCGGACCCGGCGCCGATCGGCGTCGAACTCCAAATCCACCCGCACCTTGCTCAAGGGGAGGGGGTGGCAGAGGGGAATGAGCTCGCTGGTCCTCTTCGCCGCCATGATCCCGGCGAGCTGGGCCACCATCAGGGGGTCCCCCTTGCCCACCCCGCCCTCGGCGAGGGCGCGGGCCGCCGGCTCGGGCAGGTGGACGAAGGCCTCGGCCCGGGCCACCCGCAGGGTGGCGGGCTTTTCGGAGACGTCCACCATCCGCGGCTTGCCGTCTTCGAAGTGGGTCAGCCGGTCGGACATGCTCACACGTCCTTTCGTTCAAAGACCAAGACCGCGAGCGCCCCGAAACCCAGGGTGTAGATGAAGAGGAGCAAAAGCCCCGGCCCCGCCGCCTCGGGGCGGAGGTAGAGGTCGAGGTAGCGGGTCAAGAGGAGCGGCACCAGGGCGGGAAAGACCACCAGCATGCGCATGAGCAGCACGGTGGCCAGGGTCGCCAGGGCGCTGGCGGTGGTGGAGAGGAAGAGGGCGGCGTAGAAGACCGCGAGGGCGGCGATCGGGAAGAGGGTGGCGCCGGCCAGGAGGTAGGCCCTTAGGATCTCGGCGAAGGCCGCGCCCGGGGTGAGGTAGCCGACCCCGGCGAAGCCCCCCGCGCCCAGGCCGGTTCCCCCGTAGAACCCGCCGAAGCCGTGGAAGGCGCCGGCGAAGAGGGCCCCGAGGAGGCTCGCGAAGAGGAGGAGGTAGGGGAAGCTGAGGGCGGCCGCGAGCTTGACCACCACCAGCCGGGTGCGGGAGATTGGGCGAAGGAGCACCGGCTTCAGGGTGCCCATCGTGACCTCGGCACCCAGCACCTCGGCGGCCACCATCGCCACCAGGAAGGGGAATAGAAACTCCATGCCGGCGAGCAGGCTGAGCGCGGGCACCTGCCAGCCGGAGACCAGGACCAGGCCGTACACGCGCTCGAGCCCCGGCGCCAGGGACCAGATCACCGGCAGGAGGAAGGCCGCCACCAGGCCGATCCGAACCGGCTTCAGGAAGAAGAGCTTCTCGAGTTCCCAGAGGTAGAACCTAAACACCGCTCACCCGCTCCCGGTAATAGGCGTAGAGGTCGAAGTGGTCCCGCGTGAGCTCGCGCACCGCGATCCCCGCCTGGGCCAGGGCGAAGACCGCCTGCTCCGGCTCGCCCTCAAAGAGCACCTCTTCCCCCCGCAGCTTGACCCCCGTAAGCCCCGGCACCGTCTTGAGGAGCGCCGCCGCCCGCTCGGGGTCCGCCACGAGGAGCCGGTAGCGGGGCCGGTCGGGGCGGAGCTCGACCTCGTCCACCAGCCGCCCGCCGCTCAAGATGCCCACCCGATTCGCGTAGGCGCTGATCTCCCGGAGGTGGTGGGTGGAGACGAGCACCGCCACCCCCCGGCCCGCCTCCTCGGCGAGCAGCTCGTGGACCTTCTGGATGCCGTCGGGGTCGAGGCCGCTGGTGGGCTCGTCGAGGACCAGGACGCGGGGCCGGGCGAGGATGGCGGCGGCGATGCCGAGCCGCTGGCGCTGGCCCAGGGAGTAGCTCCCCACCCTCTGGTCGGCGACCGCGAGGAGCTCGAGCCGGTGGAGCACCTCCCGGATGCGGGCAGTGGGGTCTTTCAGGCCGCTCATCCAGGCCATGCGCTCGAGGTTCTGCCTCCCGGTGAGGTGGGGGTAGAAGGCCGCGGGGGCCTCGACCACCGCCCCCAGGTGCCGCCGGGCCCGCCAGCCGGCCTCGTGGACGTTCTCGCCGAGCAGCCGGACCTCGCCGGCGCTGGGGAAGGCAAGGCCGGTGACCAGCCGGATGATCGTCGTCTTGCCGGATCCGTTGGGCCCCGCCAGGGCGTAGACCTCCCCAGGCTCGACCGCGAAGTCCACCCGGGTGAGGACCCAGCGGCGGCCGTAGCGCTTTCCCAGATTCTTGGCAAGAAGCGCCGGCACGTCGCCCTAAGCTTACTGAACCCGGACCTACACATGTGAGACTCGATCAATAAGAATGTGGGGACCACTCCAGGAGAGAGGAGGTCCCCACGGATGCGGCTTACTACGGTTGGCCGGGAAGCATGGCGTGGCGCAAAGAAGGCCCAGGCACTTATCGAAGCTGGGGAAGATGATCCCACGGTTCAAGATCGCTTGCAGCGGCTCAAACAAGTCGAGGCCTTCAGGAAGCTTGGAGCGAGCTGGCCCGAGATCCAAGCCCTGGTAGGGATCAGCCGGGCTACCTACTACCGCTGGAAGCAAAGCCTCAAGGGCCGAGGGCTCAAAGGGCTTCTTCCCAAACCCAAACGACCCAAGCACTTCAGAAG
>WFXV01000248.1 GCA_015490435.1 Thermaceae bacterium | reverse complement strand
GGCAAACGTCCGTCACCGTCCGCCCGCCGCTGAGCACCTCGAGGACGATCCTGGCTTTCTCCTTCGCCGTCCATTTGCCCATGTTTGTTCCCCAGCAGATTACCTCAAGACCCTGTCGTGCCGGGTGGTCCAAATTTGGGGTAGCACTTCAAAGCGTCGCCACCACCCCGAGCCAGACGTCGGTCAGCTCCCACCAACCGAAGCGGTCCATGATCTCGTCGTAGTTAGTGTAGATGTAGCCGACCGCGACCAGGGTAGCGGCGATCAAGGCCCCGTCCAAGAGCCAGCGAAGCCAGGGAGGAAAGCGCTTCGAGACGGGGACGGTGAGGAAGAGGAGCACCAGCACGAACCCGAGGTGGATCGACCGCTGGAAGATCGCGGTCATGGGGGCGTATCCCGCGGTATAGACCTGGAAGGCGACGAAAAGCCAGGCGATGAGGGCCACGATGCGCGCGATCATAGGCAGGGATCCTTCGCGAGAAACCGGGCGAGCAACCAGGGGCGGCGCTCCGGGCTCCAGGCGAGCCGCGCGTGGGGGTAGCAACGGGAAAGCCCAAGCGGCTGTCCCCGGTACCAAAGGGTGTGGTCCACCGAGGGGGCGCCGAGGCGGAAGACCATGCCCCAGGCGGGCTCGTCTATATCCACAACGGCGACCGCGTGGCCGGCCTCGGCGACCACCCGCCCCCGGCCGGGAACCTCCCCGAGCCCGGCGGCGAACCAGGGGTTATGGGTCTCGGTAAAGAGAAGCGTCCCGTTTTGGTAGCGGAAGACCTCCCGCACCTGGTTCCCCGAGACCGAGTGCACCCAGGTGAGCTCGAACCGCTCCCCCGCGGAAAGGGGCAGCCAAGCGATGGGGCGTCCGTCCACCGAAAGGCGCATCCCGGGGATCGGCAAGGAGAGCAGGAAAAGGCCCACCCCCAGCAGAAGGATGGCGAGGGTGGGTCGCTTCATCGGTTACTTCTTGGGCTTGAGCGCGTCCGGAACCTGGTAGCCCGCTTCCTCGTAGTAGCGGATGGCGCCGGGGTGCAGCGGGATCAGGGTCGCCTGCAGGACGTACTCGGGGCTGATCGTCTTGGCGGCGGGGTGGATCTTCTCGAGCTCCGCCTTGTGCTCAAAGAGCGCCTTGGTGAGCTGGTAGACGAGCTCCTCGTCCATGTCCTTGTGGACGAAGAGGACGTTCGGGGTACCCACGGTGCGGCAGTCGTAGTCCACGCCCTTGTAGGTGCCGGCGGGGATGGTGAAGGGCTTGTAGTAGGGGTGGGCGGCGGAGACCTTGGCCTGCTCCTCCTTGCTCATGCAGATGAACACCATCTGCCGGGTGGTGGAGAGGTCGATGAGGGAGCCGGGGCCAAGCCCCACCGACCAGGAGCCCACGTCGATGGTGCCGTCCTTCAGCGCGGCCACCTGCTCGGCGAACGAGAGGCGGAACTCCTTGAAGTCCTTGCCCGGCTCGTAGCCGAGTGTCTTCAGGATCGCGCGGGTCATCACCGCGGTGCCCGAGCCGGGGGCGCCGGTGGAGACCCGTTTCCCCTTGATGTCGGGGATCTTCTTGATCCCGGTCTCGGCCACGGTGACGAACTGCCAGGCGTTCGGGTACATCGCCCCGATCGCCAGGATGGGCTGGGGCCCGAACTTTTCGAACTTGCCCTCGCCCTTGTAGGCGGTGACCACCACGCCGCTGGTCCCGAGCGCCACCTGGGCCTTGCCCGAGACCACGAGCCGCACGTTCTCCACCGAGGCGCCGGTGACCTCGGCGCTGGCCTCGACGCCGGGGACGTACTCGGTCCAGATCTTGGCCATGCCGCCGCCGAGCGGGTAGTAGACGTCGCCGATGTCGATCGATAGGCGGCTGGCCTCGGCATTGGCCACCAACCTTGCCAAAAGGCAGCGTATAGTACGGCCATGCTCGACTTCTACCGGGTGCGCGAGCTTTTCACCGAGGAAGAGCGCGAGGCGCAGCAGGCCGCCCGCAAATTCCTCGAGGCCGAGGCCCTGCCCCACATCCGCGAATGGTGGGAGGCCGGCACCTTTCCCACCCACCTGATCAAGAAGTTCGGCGAGATGGGGTTTTTGGGCGCGAACCTGCCGGAGGAGTACGGCGCCGCCGGGGTATCGAACGCCGCCTACGGGTTGATCATGTATGAGCTCGAGCGCATCGACTCCGGCCTCCGGAGCTTCGCGAGCGTCCAGGGCGCGCTGGTCATGTACCCGATCTTCGCCTACGGCTCCGAGGAGCAAAAGCGGGAGTTCTTGCCGAAGCTCGCCTCCGGCGAGATGGTGGGCGCCTTCGGCCTCACCGAGCCCGACGGCGGCTCCGACCCCGGCGGGAACATGAAGACCCGGGCGAGGAAAGACGGCGACCACTGGGTCCTAAACGGCACCAAGATGTGGATCACCAACGGCACCATCGCCGACATCGCCATCGTCTGGGCCAAGGACGAGGAGGGGGTGATCCGTGGCTTCATCGTGCCCACCGATACCCCCGGGTTCTCGGCACCGGAGATCAAGTCGAAGATGAGCCTTCGGGCGAGCGTGACCTCGGAGCTCGTGCTCGAGGACGTGCGCGTGCCGGATTCCTTCCGCCTGCCGAAGGCCGAGGGCCTGAAACCCCCGCTTTCCTGCCTCACCCAGGCCCGCTACGGGATCGCCTGGGGGGTCCTCGGCGCGCTGGAAGCCGTCTTTGAAGAGGCCCGGGACTTCGCCCTCTCCCGCAAGACCTTCGGCGAGCCCATCGCGAAGAAGCAGATCGTCCAGGAAAAGCTCGCCTGGATGCTGGCCGAGCACACCAAGGGGCTCCTCCTGGTCTGGCGGCTCGCCCGGCTCAAGGACGAGGGGAAGCTCCACCACACCCAGGTCTCGCTGGCGAAAAGGGACAACACCTACGCCGCGCTAAGGGCCGCCCGCATGGCCCGGGACATCCTGGGGGCGAACGGGATTACCCTCGAGTACCACGCGATCCGCCACATGCTGAACCTCGAGACCGTCTACACCTACGAGGGCACCCACGAGATCCACACCCTAATCCTGGGGCGGGAGATCACTGGCATGGCCGCCTTCTGATCCCGGGGTAGACTAAGGGGGACCGGGAAAGGAGGCCAGCGATGAAGAAGGTCCTCATTCTGATCGGGGACGCGGGCGAGTCCCTCGAGGTGATGTACCCGCTGCAGCGCTTTTTGGAGGCCGGGTTCGAGGTCACCTTGGCGGCGCCGAAAAAGGGCGTGGTCAAGACGGTGGTCCACGATTTCGAGCCAGGATTTGGCACCTACACCGAAAAGCCCGGCTACCGGGTGGAGGCGACCGCATCCTTTTCCGAGGTCAACCCCGCCGAGTACGACGCCCTCTACCTCCCCGGCGGCCGGGCGCCGGAGTGGATCCGGAACGAACCCGGTGCGCTCGAGCTCGTGCGCCACTTCTTCGAGACCAATAAGCCGGTGGCCGGGATCTGCCACGCGGCGCTGATCCTGGCGGCGGCCGGGGTGCTCAAGGGCCGCACGGTCACCGCCTACCCCGCGCTCAAGCCCGACGTCGAGCTCGCCGGGGCCACCTTCCTCGACCAGCCGGTGGTGGTGGACCAAAACCTCTACACCGCCCGGGCCTGGCCCGACCACCCTGACCTCTTCCGCGCCTTCATGGCCCGGCTTTCGGGCTAGGCGACCCAGGCCGGGGGCAGGGGCAGCTCCCGGGCCTCGAGCGCGTCTAGGAAGACCCGCACCGCCCGGGGGTCGAGCCCCTTCCCAGCCTCCCGGCCGAGTTCCTCGGCCGCCCGCTCGAGCGGCCAAGCCGACTTGTAGGGGCGCCGGCTCACCAGGGCGTCGAAGACGTCGGTCACCGCGAAGAGCCGGGCCTCCAGGGGGATCGCCTCCCCCGTCAGGCCGTCGGGGTAGCCGCGGCCGTCCCAGCGCTCGTGGTGGTGACGGACCACGTTCAGGGTGATCCGCGGGAGGAAGCCGAGGGGCTCGAGCATCCGCACCGCCACCACCGGGTGGCTTCGCATCACCGCCCACTCCCGTTCGTCGAGCGCCTCGGGCTTCAAAAGCACCGCGTCGGGGATCGCGAGCTTGCCGATGTCGTGCAGGTAAGCGCCCCAGCGGAGCGCCTCCAGCCTTTTGCCGCGAAAGCCGAAGCGCCGCCCCAAGAACTCGGTGAGCCGCACCACCCGCTCGGTGTGGCCCTGAGTCTCGAGGTCCCGCTGCTCCAGGATCCGGCCGAAGCTTTTGAGGATCGCCTCGCGGGTGCGCTCGAGCTCCTCGAGGTAGGCGGCCCGCTCCAGCATCCGCGCGAGCCTTCGCACCGCCAGCGCGAAGATCTCCCGCTCCTCGTCGGAAAGCCCCCAGGCCTCGGAGCGGAAAAGCTCGATCGCGCCGTAAGGCCGGCCCGAAACCCAAAGCGGCGCCACCACCACCGCCCGCACCGCCACCCCGCCCAAGGTCTCCTCTACTGAGGCCAGCTCCTCCACCACCCGCCGGCGGCCGAAGGCGGCCTTGACCGCCCGCCGGAGCACCGGGGGTCGGAGCCGCTCGTAATTCTCGAGCACCCGCCCGGCGAGCTTGCCCACCACCAGCTCGGGGAGCAGCCTCCGCCCGTGGAGCCGGGCGAAGACCCCCGCCTCCATCCCAGTAAGCAAGAGCAAGAACTCGAGCGTGAGCTCGATGATCCGCTCGGGCTCGCGCTCGGCCTCGAGGTTGTTCGCCATCGAGAGCAGCTGCAGGTAGGCCTCCTCGCGGCGCCGGGCCACCTGCACCGCCCGGCGGTGCTCCTCGACCAGCCGGACCACCCGCAAAAACCGCTCCAAAAAGCGCTTTTCCTCCTCGAGGAGCTTCCGGCCCGCGATCCAAAGGGCGCCGCCCCCCACCGGGAAGAGCCACCCGTCCTCCTGCTCCAAAAGCCGTCCCCGGGCGAGCTCCCGGACCTGAGCCGGGGTGAGGGAGCGGGCGAGCTCGACCCGGACCCCCTCGAGCTCCGCCGCGATCAGCTCCGCGAGCCACTCGATCGCCTCCGCCGGGGACATTCCCCGAAGCATCTCCGCCGCCCGCTGCAGCACCTCCTGCCGGTGGCCCTCGGTAGCGTCCACCACCGTGCCCACCACCCGGAGGGGCTCACCGCCCAGGGGAAAAAGGGAAAAGAGCAAGCGCCGCCGGTTCTGGCGCACCCGAAGCGTGAGCGACTCGCCTCGAAAGAGCCGCTCGAGCCCCGCCCTTAGGCCCTCGGAGTCGGAGAAGTGATACTCTTCAAGCCGCACCTGCTCAGGCGGCCGGCGCCCCACGATGCGCAGGTAGGCCTCGTCGAAGTTGAGAAAGCGGGCCACCCCATCGGCCTCTACCTCGGCCAGAAAATGCCCCACCTCGGAATCGGCCCGCTCAATGCCCAGCGGCATCCCGGCCTATCTTATAGCCTGAGGCGATGCTGATCGCGTTCACCGGCGACCCCTACCTCGCCCGCCAGGAAGCGAAGAAGGAGGCCCGGCTGCGGGGCCTTCCCCCCCGGTTCCTCCCCGCGAGCCCGGAGGCGATCGCCGCCCTCGCCCAGCCGGGTCTCTTCGGCGAGGAGGGGGGCATCCTCGACCTCTCCGAGCTCGACGAGGCCGGCTGGAAGGCGATCAAGGACCCCCTGGACCGGGCCGCGAAGGGCCCGGACCTCCTCCTCTACGACCCGAAGGCCCCTTCCGGGCGCACGCGCTTTTACAAAAACCGCGGCGAGGTGCGGAACTTCCCCACCCCGCGCTTTCGCGAGCGCGTGGTCTTCGTGCAAAACCTGCTGAAGGCCCGCGGCCTAAAGGCCCCGGCGGCGGTGGTCCACCTCCTCGCCGAGAGCGAGGCCGACACCGAGGGGCTGGTCCGGGAGGTGGAAAAGCTCGCCCTCCTCTCACCCCCGCTCACGCCCGAGCGGGTAGCGCCCCTCCTCGGCTGGCCGGCGGCGGCGAGCGCCTTCGACCTGCTCGATCCCCTGGCCCGCCGCGAACCCGGCGAGGCCCTCGGCATCGCCCGCACCCTCTTCGCCCGGGGCGAGCCCCCGCTCAAGATCCTCGGCGCCCTCTCCTGGCACTACGCCCGGCTCAGCGAGCTCGGGTTCCTCCTCGAGGCCCAGCCCCGCGCGGGCGAGGAGGAGGTCGCCCGCGCGCTCGGGGTCGCGCCCTTTTCTGCCCGGCGGCTGCTCGCCGCCTACCGCAGGCTGGGCGCGGGCCGCGTTGAGCGCGCGCTCTCCCTGCTCCTCGAAACCGAGCTCGCGGTCAAGACCGGCGCCGACCCCGAGGCCCGCCTCCTCGCCCTCTTAGTGCGCCTTGCGCGGTAGGCTGACGGCGTGAAAACGCCGCTCGTCGACGCCCACCTGGACCTCGCCTACAACGCCATCGAGCACGGCTGGGACCTCACGCTCCCCCTGGAGACGCTCCGCACCCGGCAAAAGACCCCCTATACGCCGAGCGTCTCCCTCCCCGAGCTCAGGGACGCCGGGGTCGCGGTGGCCTTCGCCACCCTGTTCGTGGACCCCGCCAAGTACGAAAGCCCGAAGGAGGCCCACCGGGCGGCGCTCGGCCAGCTCGACCTCTACCGCCGCTGGCAGGAGGCGGGCCACCTGCGGCTGATCGAAAGCCGCGCGGAGCTCGAGGCCCACCTCGCCGCCTGGGAGGAAGACCGCGTGCCCGGGCTCGTCCTCCTGATGGAGGGGGCGGAGCCGGTAAGGCGGCCGGAGGAGGTCGCCTTCTGGTCGAAGGCGGGCGTGCGCCTCCTCAGCCCCGCCTGGAAGGACACCCGCTACGCCGGGGGCACCGGCGGCCGCGCCGGGCTCTCCCCCGCCGGGCGCGAGCTGCTCGCGGCCATGGCGGAGGCGGGGGTCGCCCTCGACCTCACCCACCTCTCGGAGGCGGCCTTCTTCGAGGCGCTCGAGGCCTTTCCCGGCCCGGTGCTCGTCTCCCACGCGAACTACCGCCCCCTCGCCGGGGGACCGGAAAACCGCCACCTAAACGACGCCCAGCTCGAGGCCCTAAAGGGCCGGGGCGCGGTGGTCGGGATCGTGCTCTACAACCGATTCCTGGACCCCGGCTGGGAGCGCACCGCCCCCGCCACCCCCCGCGCCCGGATCCGGGCCCACGCCGAGAGGATCGCAAGCGCCCTAGGCTGGGAGGCGGTGGGCATCGGCTCGGACATGGACGGGGGCTTCGGGGCCGAGAGCCTACCCGCCGGCATCCGCTCCCACCGGGACTGGCCGGCCCTCGCCGACGAACTCGGCCCCCACGCCCCCGGGGTGCTCGGGGAAAACTGGCTCCGCTGGCTCCGCCAGGCCCTTCCCGAAAGCTAAGGGCCGGGGCGAATCGCCCCGGCCCCCAAGGCCCAAGGGCTTAGCGCGCCTCGGAACGGGCCTCCATCTTGCTCTTGATCTTCTTGAGGCGGAAGTTGTCCTCCCGCTCGCGCTGCTCAAGCACCATCCGGATGTAGCGCACCTGGGCCTCGAGCCCGGGGATCACCACCTGCTCCAAAGCGTTCACGCGCCGGGTCGTCTTCTTGATCTCCTCGCCGATCATCCGGAGCCGGGTCTCGGTGTTCGCCACCTCGACCAAGGCCTCGGCAAACTCCCGGAAGGCCCGCTGGGCGGCGAGCGTCTGCCCCCCGGTCGCGATCGGGCTGGCCGCCGCCCGGTCGGGCCAGGCCACCTTGAGGCGGGGGACCTTGGTGCCCCAGACGTTCTCCACCTCGGCTTCCACCCCCTCTACCGGGGCAACGCCAAGGCTGAGCGCCTCCACCGCCTCGGGGCCGTCGAAGGCCTTGGCCAGGAAAAGCGCCAGGTAGGCCTCCTTCGCCACCTGGGTAAGGCGCTCCCGGGCGGTGACGGTGCCGGCGACCAGCTCGAAGAACTCGGCGACCAGCGCGTCCCGCTTCTTCTTCAGGAGGTCCGCCCCCTTCTCCGCCAGCTTCTTCTGGTTCCGCTTTTGGAGAAGGGTCATGCGGGTGGGGCTGATCTGCTCCACGGCTCCCCCCTTCGGCTAGGCCCCGGCGACGGCGGTGAAGTCCTCGAGCTTGTACTTCCCGTAGTACTTCTCGATGTGCTTCTTCGAGATCCGCGAGAGCGCCGACTCCGGCAGCATCGAGAGCAGCGCCCAGGAGAGGTTCAAGGACTCCTCGATCGAGCGGTTCTGGTCGCCCTGGTTCAGGAAGAACTTCTCGAAGGCGTCGGCGAACTCGAGGTACTTGCGGTCGGTCTCGGTGAGCGCGTCCTCGCCGATGATCGCCACCAGCTTGCGGATGTCCACGCCGTTGGCGTAGGCGGCGTAGAGCTGGTCGGCGACCTGCTTGTGGTCCTCCCGGGTCTTGCCCTCGCCGATGCCGTTGTTCATCAGCCGGGAGAGCGAGGGCAGCGGGTCGATCGGGGGGTAGATGCCCTTCCTGTGGAGCTCGCGGGAAAGCTGGATCTGCCCCTCGGTGATGTAGCCGGTGAGGTCCGGGATGGGGTGGGTGCGGTCGTCGTCGGGCATGGTGAGGATCGGGAACTGGGTCACCGACCCCTTCTTGCCCACGATCACCCCGGCGCGCTCGTAGATCGTCGCCAGGTCGGTGTACATGTAGCCGGGGTAGCCGCGCCGCCCGGGCACCTCCTCGCGGGCCGCCGAGATCTCGCGCAACGCCTCGCAGTAGTTGGTCATGTCGGTGAGGATGACGAGCACGTGGTAGTCGTGCTCGAAGGCGAGGTACTCGGCGACGGTGAGGGCCATGCGCGGGGTCAGGATCCGCTCGATGGTGGGGTCGTCGGCCTTGTTCAAAAAGAGCACGCTCCGGGAGAGCGCGCCGGTACGCTCGAACTCGTTCACGAAGAACGAGAGCTCGCGCTGGGTGATGCCCATGGCGGCGAAGACCACCGCGAACTGCACGTCCTCGCCGGGCACCGTGGCCTGGCGGGCGACCTGGGCGGCGAGCTCGTTCGCGGGCAGGCCCGAACCGGTAAAGATCGGGAGCTTCTGCCCGCGCACCAGGGTGTTCATCACGTCGATGGCGGAGATGCCGGTCTGGATGAACTCCTCCGGCTTCCTCCGGGCCACTGGGTTAATCGGCTGGCCGATGATCGGCAGGCGCTTTTCCGGGGTCACCGGGGGCAGGCCGTCGATCGGCTTCCCGATGCCGTTGAAGCGCCGGCCCAGCATCTCCTTGGCCACCCCGAGCCGGGCCACGTCCTCGACCAGGCTCACCTTGGTGGTGGCGAGGTCGAGCCCGGTGGTCTCCTCGAAGACCTGGATGACCGCGTACTCCTCGCTGACCTCGATGACCTGGCCGCCGCGCTTGCGGCCGCTCCCGTCGGTGATCTCGACGATCGCGCCGTAGGCGAGGTCCTTCGCGTTCTCCACGAAGAGGAGCGGCCCTGAGATGTAGCTGATCGAGGTGTATTCCTTCTTTAAGAGGTCCATGCTCCCTCCTTAGGCGGTGGCCTTGAAGGCCTCCCCGATCTCCTTCAAGACGCCCTCGAGGTAGGCGGGGAACTCGTCCTCGGCCACGTAGCGGGCGCGGGCGATCTTCTCCAGCACCGGGTGCCCGATCACTTCCTCGATCGGGGTGCCGGCCTGGATCGCCTCCTCGGCGGCGTGGTAGAAGTCGAGGATCATGGTCATCATCCCGTAGGCCTTCTTCAGCGAGCAGTAGGCGTCGACCGGGTCGAAGGCGTTTTGCTGCAGGAAGGCCTCGCGGATCAGCCGGCCCACCTCGATGATCAAGCGCTCGGCGTCCTGAAGGGCGTCGGGACCGACGAGCTGGACCACTTCCTGGAGGCTGGCCTCGCGCTGCAGGAGCTCGCTGATCGCGTCCCGCTTCTCGGGGTAGTCCTCGGCGACGTGGCTTTTGTACCAGGGGTCGAGGATCGGGGTGAAGAGCGAGTAGGAGCCGTTCCAGTTGATCGCCGGGAAGTGCCGCCGGTAGGCGAGCGAGGCATCGAGCCGCCAGAAGGCGCCGACGATCCGCAGGGTGGACTGGGTCACCGGCTCCGACATGTCGCCGCCCGGGGGGCTTACCGCGCCCACGATCGAGATCGCCCCGGGCTCGCCGGCGAGGCTCACGGTCCGCCCGGCGCGCTCGTAGAAGGCGGCGAGGCGGGCGGCCAGGTAGGGCGGGTAGCCCTCTTCCGCCGGCATCTCCTCGAGCCGGGAGCTGATCTCACGGAGTGCCTCCGCCCAGCGGCTCGTCGAGTCGGCCATGAGCGCCACCGCGTAGCCCTGGTCGCGGAAGTACTCGGCGATGGTGACGCCCACGTAGATGCTGGCCTCACGGGCGGCCACCGGCATGTTCGAGGTGTTGGCGATGAGCACGGTGCGGTGCATCAGCGGGCCGCCGGTCTTCGGGTCCTCGAGCTCAGGAAACTCGACCAGCACGTCGGTCATCTCGTTCCCGCGCTCGCCGCAGCCGATGTAGACGACGATGTCGGCGTTCGACCACTTGGCCAGAGACTGCTGGGTGACCGTCTTTCCCGAGCCAAACGGCCCCGGGATCGCCGCGGTGCCGCCCATGGCGAGGGGGAAGAGGACGTCGAGGATCCGCATCCCGGTGAGGAAGGGTTCGTCGGGATCGAGCTTCTTCTGCACCGGGCGGGCCTTACGCACCGGCCAGGTGTGGTACATTTTGAGCTCGGTCCCGTCCTCCAAGACGGCGATGACCTCCTCGACGGTGTACTCGCCCTCGGGCTTGATCTCCTTGATCTTGCCGGTGACGCCCGGCGGCACCAGGATCTTGTGGGTGAACTGGAACTCGGGGACGGTGCCCAGCACGTCGCCCCCGGTGACCTCGTCGCCGGGCTTTTTCAGCGGGGTCCAGGCCCACTTCTTCTCCCGGTCGAGGGCGGGGACGAAGATCCCCCGGGCGATGAACTCGCCGGCGGTGGCCTGAATCTTGTCGAGGGGGCGCTGAATGCCGTCGTAGATCGCGTTCAGCATCCCCGGCCCGAGCTCGACCGAGAGCGGCACCCCGAGGCTCACCACCGGCTCACCTACCTGCAGGCCGGAGGTGTCCTCGTAGACCTGGACGAAAGCGGTGTCGCCGTCGAGCCGGATGATCTCGCCGAGGAGCCCCTCCCTACCCACCTTGACGCTGTCGAACATGCGGGCCCCGTGCATCCCCTTGGCGATCACCGCCGGACCCGCGATCTTCCGAATGACTCCTTCCAGCATGCTTCCTCCCTAGAGCTTGATCTCGTAGCCGATGGTGGCCTTAACCAGGCGGCGGATGTAGCCCTTGGCGTCGGCCCCCTCCTCGGCGAAGGCGAAACCGAGCGAGGGGAAGGGCAAAACCACCGGGAGCGCCCGGCCGCGGAGCTCGCGGGCGAGGAGGGCCTGGGGGTCCGCCACCAGCCCCTGGTCCACGGCAAGGAGGGCGAGGTCGTCGCGCCGGGCGAGCTCCCGGAGCTTCGCCTCGGCCTCCTCGGGGCGCTCGGCGACGTGCACCTCGAGCCCCGCCAGGCGGAAGCCCGAGGCGCTTTCGCGATCGGTGAGGACGGCGATCTTCACCCGCAGGTCACCTCCTTCTCGACCGCCTCCTCGGGCAGGCGGTAGTAGGCGCGGCGGGCGAGCAGCCGCACGCGCGCCCCCTCCCACTCCCGGCGGCGGACGTAGTCCAGGACGAGCCCCGGCCCCAGGACGTCGGTCGCCGCCCGCGCCGCCCGGGCCAGCAAGAAGCAGCGGGCGCGGCGCTCGAGCTCAGCCAGATCCCGCACCCCGGCAAAGGCGGATAGCGGCGTGTTCTGGAGCTCGTCCACCGCCTCGAGCTCGCCGCCGGCGATCCGGGTGAAAAGCGCCAGGTTCACGTAGCGGCCGCCGGGGACGAAGTAGCGCTCGGGCTCCTCCGCGCCCCCCAACGCCGCCAGCTTGAAGGCTGTGGCCAGGTTGGTGAGCTCGAGCTCGTCCTTGAAGTAGGCAGCGAAGGGATCGCCGAAGCGGGCGGCCTCGCGCGCCAGCTCGGCCAGGAAGTAGCGGTCGAGGAGGAGCTCGACCTCGAAGGCGTCCTGGGCCTCAGCCGCCGCCCGCCGGAGCGCCCGGGCCAGGGGGTGGCCGGGAAGGACCAGAACCTGGGCCATGCCGGCGGCGTCCGCGGCCTCGAGCAGGGCATTCAGCACCGGCTCGGGCAGGCTGCCGCCGGAGAGCCGGGCGCGCACCTCCTCGGGCTGCCGGCCGCTGGCCTTGGCCCGGAGGATCGCCTTGACGTTGGCGAGATCCGCCCGGAGGAAGAGCAGCCGGAGCGCCTCCCGGGCCTCGCCGGAGGCGAGCCCCTCGAGGTCGGCGACCCGGTGGCGGTAGAGCTCGCTCACCGCCCGGTCCACGTCGGAAAGCCCCTCACCGGTGAGGTAGGCCCCGTAGGGGGTCTCGGCGAGCATGCGGAGGAAGTCCTCGAAACCCACCGCCAGGGCCTCGGTGAAGAAGCTCTCGGGGAGGAGCTCCCCCCGGCGGCTCCGCACCCGTACACCCAGGTATCCGAAATCGTCGGCCACGGATTACCCCCAGAGCACCTGGGCCACCTTGGAGGCGAGCTCTTCCCAGGCACGCTCCAGGCGGCCGGGCAGGGTGTTCTCCACGTAGGTGTCGCCGCCCTTGGTGTAGACCCGCACCCCGAGCCGGACCTCGGGGTCGGTCTTGAGCTCGACGCCGCGCTCCTTCGCCCAGGCCTCCAGGTGCCCCGCGTCCTCGGGGGCCACCGCCACCCAGCCCGGCTCGCTCACGGCCGCCACCGCCTCCTCGGCGAGACGCTCGAGAATCTCGGGGTAGCGGGGATCGGCGCCCATGCCCTGGAGCCGCTCGGCGACCATCCGCTTGACCCGCTCGATCATCTCGCCGCGGGCCTTCATGCGGGCGGTGGCCACCTTGAGCTCGGCCGCGCTCTCGGCCCGGGCCAGGGCCGCGCGCTTCTCGGCCTCGAGTCGGCGCTCGGCGGCGGCCTTGATCTGGGCCGCCTTGCCCTCCGCCTCGGCCAGCAGGGCCCGGGCCTTCTCCTCGGCCTCGGCGAGGATCTGGTTGATCTCGCGGATGGCCTCTTCCTGGAGGATGGTCTCCAGCTTGGACACGTTCGGCTCCTCGGGGCCCTATGGACCTAGATCTTGATCCAGAGCAGGAAGGCGAGCAGGAAGCCGAAGATCACCAGGGTCTCGGGCAGGAGCAGGAAGATGATGCCGGTACCGAACATCGAGGGCTTCTCGGCGACCGCGCCCACGGCCGCGGCACCGATCCGGGACTGCGCCCAGCCGGTGCCCAGCGCCGAGAGGCCGATGGCGAGGCCCACGCCGACGGCGATCAGCCCCTTGCCGGTACCCACACCCGCGGCCCCCGCGGCCTCCGCCGCAAAGGCCAGCGCACCCAAGACCAGAACCGCTAGAATCGCACCGAACTTCTTCATCGCATACCTCCTTCGATCACGCACCCGCGTTGTTGCGGACGGACGAAAACGGCCGGTAGGGCCGGCCCGACTCGTCGTAGAACCCGAACTTGGTAAAGAACTCCACCCAGATCAAACGTACCGGCTGGAGCACGTGGCCGATGGTGGTCAACGCGAGCACCAGCCCGTGCACGGCTAGGCCCACGACGAGTCCCAAGAGAACACCGATGAGCCCCAGCTTGCCGGCGAGGGCGAAGCCGAGGTCGGTGGAAAGGTTGGCCATGATGGCCCCGGTCACCCCCACCGCGTAGATACGGACGTAGCTCAGCATGTGCCCGCCCTGGGTGGGGAGCTCGGCGATCATCAGGGGCATCCGGGCGAGCACCGCGCCCACCAGGAGGAGGCCGAAGCCGGCCACCATGACCAGGGTGTAAAGCGGTGCGCTCGCCCCGGTGAGGAAGGTGTAGGCGAGGACGATGAGCGCCACCAGGCCGCCGAGGTAGCCCACCGCCTCCCAGAAGTGGCGGAGGTGGCGGTGGCGCCAGCCCAGCCAGGCCCGGATGGCGAGGCCGTAAAGCACCATGAAGACGCCGAAGAGGATGGTGACGAGGATCAGCATCCCGGCGGTGGTCCCGAGCGTCCTCGGGATCAGGATCCTGAAGAGCCCCTCGCCGTGGCCGGGGACGTAAAAGACCTTGAGGTGCTCGAGGAAGTTCCCGAAGAACTCGCCGTAGAGGATCCCGAAGACCACGGTCCAAAAGACCATCGGCTTCAGGATGCGCACGGTGTTGTCGAGCGCCGCCGGCGAGAGCTTCATGCCGAAGAGGTCGAGCACCAGCGGCTCCCCGCGCTTGGCGTAGCCGGCGAGGAAGCGGGCGAGCAGCCAAAACAGCATGGCGTAGCCGATGTCCCCCACGATCATGCCGAACCAGAAGGGGAAGAAGGCGGCGAGGACCCAGCTCGGGTCCCAGGTGCCGTACTTGGGCACGTTGAGGAAGGTGACCAGGGTCTCGAAGGGCTTGACCCAGGCGGGGTTTTCCAGCGTCACCGGCACCCGGTCGGCCTCGTGGTGCTCGTCCACCGGCTCGAAGGCGTAGACCACACGCTCGCGCAGGCGCTCGAGCGCCTCCTCGACCTTGGGCTTCTTGCTCACCGGCACCCAGCCGAAAAGGCCGAAGGAGAACCGCCCCCGCGCCAGGGCCTCGAGCCGCTTCAGGCGCTCGATCTCGTCCCGCGCCCGGGTCCAGATCGCCATCAGCTTCTCCCGGGCCTCGCGCACGAGCGAACGGATCGCCTCCTCCACGGTCTCGAGCTCAGCCGGCGCAAGCCGGGCCCGCTCCGCCATCTTGAGCTTGGCCTCGGCCAGGCTCAGCCCGGCGTAGGGACCGGGAAGGCGGAACTCGGATAGCCCGAGCCTTCCGAGCGCAGCCCGGGCGGCGTCTGCGTCGCCCTTCAGCACCACCACCGCCGCCGCCAGCACGCCGTCCGCGGGCTTGGCGGCGAGCACGTAGCGCTCCGGGAGAACCTCGTCGAGGGCGCCCGCCAGCGCTTTCTCGAGCTCCTCCTTTTCCAAAAGCACCGGCAGCACCCGGAGCCAGCGGCTTTGGTCAAGCCCGTCCACGAGCTCGGCGAGCGCCTCGACCGCCCCGCGGTAGAGCTTGAGGAACTCTAGCTCCTCCACGAGCCGTTCCCGCTCCCCGGCGAGCACGCTCGCCTTTTGCAGGAGCAGCTCCAGCGCCTGGGCGACCTCGGCCTGGCTGCCGGGCAAGGGCTTTTTGGGCTCGAGCTCAAGCCCCAAAAGCTTCGCCGCCTGCTCCGCCCCGGCGGCGATCCGCTCCCACTCCTTGAGCTGCGCGCGTTCCTCGTCGGAAAGGGCGTAGGCCTCGAGCTCCTCGGGGCGCAGGGGGTCGATGTGCACCACCCCGGCCCGCTGGAGCTCGGCGAGAAGCTCGCGAGCGAGGCGCCTGGGCCCCGCGACCACCAGCTTCTCCATCGGTGCGATCACGGAACCACCTCCTCGAGAACGCGCCGGACGGCGTCCTCGAGCCGGGCCTCCGCGATCTCCCGCACCTTCTTGGCCTCGGCCTCGGCCCGGGCCTCGGCCTCGGCCTCGATGTCACGCACGCGCTTTTCGATCTCGGCCCGGCCCTCCTCCAAAAGACGGGCCGCCTCGGCTTCGGCGGCCTCGATCATCTGCCGGGCCTCCTCCTCGGCCTGGCGTAGCTTGGCCTCGGCCATCTGCCGGGCCTCCTCGAGCTTCGCGGCGAGCTCGCGCTCGCGCTCCGCCAGGCTCTTGATAAGTCCTAGGCCATGCATAGGCTCTCCCCTCCACCGGAAAACGCGCGGGAACCGCGCCCCGGGCATAATACCGGCGGGCTTTGGCCAGTGTCAACGCGGATTAAACTCAAGGACATGTTCGTGGAAGTCGATGAACGCGGGGCAAAACGCCTCCTCGCCCGGCACCCCTGGGTCTGGCAGGGGATGCTCCGCCGCGCTCCCCAAGACCCCGGTTTCTACCCCGTGACCCACCGGGGGCGTTTCCTCGCCCTCGCCCTTTTCAACCCCGGGACCGAGCTCGCGGTCCGGGCCTACGCCTGGGAGGAGGCGGACCCGTGGGCGGCCTGGCTCAAAAACCTCCGGGCCGCCCTCCAAAGGCGGGAGGCCGACCGGGCCGCGCGCCCCCAGGGCGGCCGCCGCCTCGTCCACGCCGAGGGCGACTTCCTCCCGGGGCTGGTGGTGGACGAGTACGCCGGCCACCTGGTGGTGCAGATCGGGGCCGCCGCCCTCGAGGCCCGCCGCGCCGCCCTGGTCGAGGCCCTGGTGGAGGCCCTCGGCCCGCGGGGGGTGCTCCTCAAGAACGACGCCCGCGGCCGGCGCCAGGAGGGGCTTCCCCTTTACGTCGAGGCGGCCTACGGGGAGGTCCCCGAGCGCCTTTGGGTCGAGGAGGGGCCGGTCTGGCTGCCGGTCCGGCCCTGGCAGGGGCAGAAGACGGGCGCCTTCCTCGACCAGCGGGAAAACCGCCTCTTCGCCGGTTCCCTCGCCGAGCGGATCCGGCCCGCGCGGGCCCTCGACGTCTTCGGCTACCAGGGGGGCTTCGCCCTGCACGTGGCCCGCCACGCCGGCGAGGTCTGGGTGGTGGACGCCTCCGAGGCGGCGCTCCGCGTGGCCAAAGAGGCGGCCGAGAAAAACCGCCTTTCGAATCTTCGAACCCTGGAGGCGAACGCCTTCGACTTCTTGAAACGGGAGGCGCGGCGGGGCCCCGCCTACGACCTCGTGGTCCTCGACCCCCCTTCCTTCGCCCGCAAGCGGGCCGACCTCGAGCGCGCCTACGCCGCCTACAAGGAGATCAACCTGCGGGCGATGCGGCTCCTCAGGCCCGGGGGCTACCTGCTCACCGCCTCCTGCAGCCACCACCTGGGCGAGGAGGCCTTCCTCGCCATGCTCAAGGAAGCCGCCGGCGACGCCCGCCGGGCCTTCCGGCTGGTGGCCCGCCGGGGGCAGGCGGCCGACCACCCGGTCCTCGTCAACGTCCCGGAGACCGGCTACCTGAAGTTCGCGGTGCTCGAGGCGGTGGACTAGGTGTGCAGTCTCACAACGTTGTTCACCTTAAGCCCTAAACGTGAGACAGGGGCTTGGTTGCCCAGACTGGAGTGCGGCCGGTGCCAGTTGTAGTAGTGAAGCCATTCGGGAAGGTGGGCATCCCGCTCATCGGAACTTCGGTAGGCGTGGGCATATGCCCACTCATTCAAGAGGGTACGGATGAAGCGTTCCACCTTCCCGTTGGTCCTTGGGGTGTAGGGACGAGTCGTCTTGTGTTTTAGGCCCAGCCACCGCAGC
>WFXV01000247.1 GCA_015490435.1 Thermaceae bacterium | reverse complement strand
GGGGTGGCGGCCGGGGTCTACGCCCGGGGGCGGTTTTCCGTGGGGGAGGTCGTGCTCGAGCCCTACCTCCGCCTCGTCCTGGCCCCGGGCGCGGATCCCTGGGCGGCCTTTGGCGGCCGGCTCCGGGGGCGCTTGGGCCCGCTTCGGTTCGGCCTTTCGGGCACCGGGCGGCTGGGCACGCCCGAAGGGTTTTGGGCGGGCCTCACCGAGCGGGAACACCTGCGCCTGGACGCGCGCGTGGACGCCTTTGCCCTCGCCTACCGGCTCGAGCCCGCCGCCGGCTGGTCCCGGCTCGAGCTCGTCTACGACGCGCCCCTTTGGCTCCGCGCCCGGGTGGGCTTTGGCAGCCTGGGCGACCGCCGGGAGCTCGTCCTCGGCTACCGCGCCCCCGATCCCCCGCCGGGGGGGTTCGCGCTCCGGCCCACGCTGGGGTACGATCTCGGTTTGGGACGCGTGAGCCGGCTCGCCCTCGAGCTCGCCTACGCCGACGGCTGCCTGATCTACCGGCTCGGCGCCCGCTACCTCGCCGAGCCCTGGCCCGACGAGGCCGCGGGATTCGCCCTCACGATGGGAGTGGCCCTGCCGTGACCCGGATCGACCGCTACGTCCTAAAAGAGCTCTTCCCCCCGCTCGTATTCGGCCTCGTCGTCTACATCTTCCTGTTGCTGATCTCGAACCTCCTGGGCCAGGCCAAGTGGGTGGTGGGCTTTCCCTTCTTCGGCATCCTGAAGTGGCTCTTTTACCAGATCCCCCTGGTCATCAACCAGACCCTCCCGGTCGCCTTGATGCTCGCGGTGCTCCTCGCGTTCGGGCGGCTTTCCCGGGAGAACGAGCTCCTGGTGATGCGGGCCGGGGGGATCCCCCTCCTTCGGGTGGCCCGCTGGGTCTTCGTGCTCGCCTTCCTCGCCACCGGGCTCACCCTCTACCTCGCCGAGTACGTGGTCCCCAAGGCCAACGCCCGGGTCACCCAGATCTGGTGGGACGAGCTCGCGACCCGCGGCCGGGGCCTCTCCCGGCTCGTGGGGCAGGCGGTGGATGTCGGGCCCTACCGGCTCTTCTTCGGCGACTACGACTACCGCGCCGGGGAGATGCTCGGGGTCCGGCTCGAGCGCTGGGCCGGGGACACCCTCACCGTGGTCCTCGCCGAGCGCGGGCAGATGAAGGATAACCGCCTCACCCTCTGGAACTACCGGGTCTACGGTCTCGACCTCGCCGCCCTGGAAGACCCCGGCGAGCCCGAGGCCACGCTCCGCGCCCTGCTCCGGGCCCAGAGCCGGGGGGAGCGCCTCGTGCTCAAGCTCCCCCGGACCCGGGAGGAGATCCTGGTGCAAAACGCCGGCGAGCTCTGGGGCGACACCCACAGCATCAGCTACTGGGCCCGGCGCGCCTTTGCCCCCGGCACCGGCCCCCGGGACCGGGCCGAGGCCCTGGTGATGATGCACGCGAACCTGGCGCTCCCCTTCGCCAACCTGGTGGTGGTGATCTTCGCCCTCCCCCTCGCGGTCCGCAAGGCGGCGAGCACCAGCCTCGCCTTCGGCTACTCGCTCGCGGTCACCATCCTCTACTACTTCCTGATGACCGCCGGCAAGATCCTAGCCTTCGGGGGCAAGCTCGACCCCGTGCTCGCGGCCTGGGGGCCGAACCTCATCTTCCTGGCGATCGGCCTTTGGATGCTCCGGGGGATGAGCCGCTAGGGACGAGGCCGAGGAGAAAGCCCAGGCCCAGGAGCAAAAACCCAAGCCCAAAGGGCCGCACGAAGAGGCCGAGCAGGGCCCCGGCGAGGACGAGCCCACTCCGCACCCGTGCCCGGCGGGTCCGGCCCGCGAGGTAGCCGAGAAAGAGCGGGAGGGCCCAGAGGAAGGCCTTCAAGAGGCCAAAGGCGAAGGGCGTCACGGAAAAAGCATACGGGCCGGGGCACGCCCCGGCCCAGGGAGTGGGGTGAGGGGGGTTAGTCGTCGTCCTCGTCGTGCTTTTTCTTCTCGTGGTGCTCCTTCTTATCCTCGTGCTTTTCCTTGTAGGCGTGCTTCTCCTCGTGCTCCTCCTTTTCCCGGTACTGGTGCTTCTCCTGGTGCCGCTCGGCGTATTCGTAGGCCTCCTCCTCGTGGTCGGCCTTGTAGGCGAGCTTCGCGATCTGCTTGGCCGGCGCCAGGGTGCCGTCCGGGAGCTCGACGAGCACCTTGTCGCCGATATGGGTGAGGGGGTAGGTGGCGATCAGGTTCCCCTCGGCGTCGTAGATCGCGACCGAGACCGCGGCCTGCAGCAGCGCCTCTTCGGGCTTCGTCCCGAGGTCGGAGGACCAGATCGGGTTGCCGTCGGCGTCGAGGAAGACCACCACGCTCCCGCTTTCGACCGCCTGGACCACCTCGGGCG
>WFXV01000246.1 GCA_015490435.1 Thermaceae bacterium | reverse complement strand
GCCCGGGCCCGCTCGATGTGGAACTTGAGCCGGGCGGGAAAGCGGAGGACGAGCTTCTTCCCCCGCACCTCGGGCCGCGCCTCCCGCACCACCGCCCGCAAGGGAGCGGGAAGGGCCTCGAGGAAGGCGCGCCAGCGGGCGCGGTCGAGCCCGAGCCGGGACTCGTCCTTGGCGAGCCGCTCGTCGGCCTCGTCCAGGGCGAGGAGCGCCGCCACCAGGGCCTCGCTCGGCCGCGCGACGAGCCGGGCCTTGAGCGCCTCTTTGAGCTCCCGCACCAGGGTGCGGGGGGCGAACCCCTCCAAAAAGAGCGCCTCGGCCCGCTTGAGCGCTTCCTCCACCGCCCCCTCGAGGAGGGCCGAGAGGAGCTCCTCCACCGCCTCCGCTGGGGGCAGGCCGAGGATCCGCTCGACCTCGGCGCGGGTCACCGGGCTCTTCTCCAGGGTGAGGACGCGCTCGAGGAGCACCAGCGCGTCTCGCATCGCTCCCTCGGCGGCGCGGGCGAGGAGGCGGAGGGCCTCCTCCTCGATCGCGAGCCCCTCCTCCTTCGCCACCTCCCGGAGCTTTTCCAGGATCTCCTCGTCGGAAAGGCGGCGGAAACGGAAGTGCTGGGTGCGGCTTTGGATCGTCGCCGGCATCCGCTCGGGCTCGGTGGTGGCGAAGACGAAGAGCACGTGCTCCGGGGGCTCCTCGAGGGTCTTGAGGAGCGCGTTGAAGGCGCTTTTCGACATCATGTGCGCCTCGTCGAGGATGATCACCTTCTTGGGGGCGAGCACCGGGGCGAGGAGGATCCGCTCCTTCAGTTCCCGGACGTCCTCCACCGAGTTGTTGCTGGCGGCGTCGATCTCGAGCACGTCGGGGTGGTTGCCCTCCCGCACCCGCCGGCAGTGCGGGCACTCCCCGCAGGGGCGCCCTTCGGGTTCGGCCTCGCAGCCCACCGCCATCGCCAGGATCCGGGCCAGGGTGGTCTTGCCCACCCCCCGGGGCCCGGAGAAGAGGTAGGCGTGGGTCAGCCGGTCCTTGGCGATGGCGGCGCGGAGGACTTCCTTTACGTGTTCCTGGCCGACGACGGCGTCAAAGGTCGCCGGGCGCTTCTTGCGGTAGAGGGCGCCCATCGCCCCCCATCATAGTCAGCGGGGCAGAAAGCG
Organism: Thermaceae bacterium; assembly: GCA_015490435.1. Lineage (GTDB taxonomy): Bacteria > Deinococcota > Deinococci > Deinococcales > Marinithermaceae > WFXV01. The sequence continues at coordinate 2,056 of WFXV01000246.1, read as the reverse complement.
CCGGAGGTAGTCGACGGCCTCGCGGAAGGGAAACTCGTAGACCGAGCCCGCGGGGGTGTTGAACTCGAGCAGGTCGGGGCCGGGCACCTTGACCCGGCGGAGCACCAGAATCCCCTCCTCGGGCTCGAAGACCGCGACGTCGGCGGTGGTGTAGTTGGGGGCGTCGTCGGGCTCGTCCTCGAGGTCCTCCGGGCTCATCGTGGGGTAGCCCGGGGCCTCCAGCCGGGCCAGCGCCTCGGCGAGCTCGAGCGCGTCCACCACCACCTGCTCGTCCTCGACGTCGCCGTAGAACCAGAGCCGAACCCGCCCGCCGGGAAGCGACTCGGCGGCGAGGCCCTCGGGGGCGTGCGGATCTTTCCTCCTCATGGTTCCCCTCCTGTTGCGCATTATACACTCAACTTTTGTGAGAGAGCCCCTCCTTTTCCCGGGGCGTATAATGGAAACGCCGTGCGGATCGGCCCTTTGCTTTTTCTGCTTCTGGTGCTCCTTGGTGCTTGTTCCCGCTCCGATTACCGCGTGATCCAGCGGGGCAGCTGGAACGGCCGGGTCCCGGCGCCCGAGGGCCCGGTCCTTCTTTGGGTGGAGACCCCGAAAGGGCGCTACCCCCTGGACGAGGCCGCCCTCCGGAAGCTCACCTGGGTGGAGCTCAGGACCGTCTTTCACCCCGAGGAGAAAAAGGGCACGGTGGGCGTCTTCCAGGGGGTGTGGCTGGATCAGCTCTTTGCCGAGCTCGGCCACCCCGAGCCCAAGCGGGTCAGGTTCTTCGCCTTGGACGGCTATCAGATTGCGGTGGACTGGCGCCGGATCGCCCCCTACCGGCCGATGCTCGCCCTTTATCGCGACGGCCATCCCCTGGCCGAGCGCTACGGTCCGGTGCGGATCATCTTCCCCTATAAACGTCTGAAGCCCGACCCGGTCGCGTACAATGCCTACTGGGTGTGGAAACTTCACCGCATCGTGATCCACCCTTGAGCCCGCGGGGAGCGTTTTGGGCCAGCTGGCTCCTGCTTTTTTTGCTGGCGGCCTACGGGCTCTTCGGGCTCTCCACGCTTTTTCGCGTCCAGCGGGCGATCCTCGAGGCCGAACGGGCGGACACCGCCTACCAGTACAGCCAGGTGGTACGCACCCTCTACCGGGCGGCGGTGGCCTGCTACCAGGGCACCCTTGACGAGAAAACCCTCCGGGAGGTGGAAAACCGGGTCCGGCTGGCGATGGAGAGCGTTTCCTACGCCGACCTCTCGATGGAGTCGAAGGAGCGGCTCGAGGCGCTCTTGAGGGCGCTCGGCCGGCCCATGACCTGCGCCGAGTACGCCGAGTGGGCGGAGCGGGTCTTCCCGGTGCAGGTGGAGGCGGTGGAGCACTCCAACTGGCTTCGGGCCGAGATCAAGGCCCAGCTCGCGGTCTACCAGCGGAACCTCCTCCTCGGGCTCGGGCTTTTGTTCTTCGCCGCCGCCTTGATCCTCTACCTGCTCGAGCGCCTGCGCCTGGCCCAGGCGGCGGAGATCCGGGCGCTGGAGAACGAGACCCGGTTCAAGTCGAGGCTTTTGGGCCTGGTGGCCCACGAGCTCCGCACCCCTCTGGCGGCGGTGGCGGGGTTCGCCGAGCTCGCCGCCCGGGCCGAGGACGAGGACGCCCGGCGCCGGCATTTGAAGAGCCTCGCGGTGGCCAGCCAGCGGATGCGGGCGGCGCTTTCCACCTTCCTCGACCTCCACCGCCTGGAGACCGGCGCCTGGATCGGGGCCGAACCCGAGCCCACCGACCTGGTGGCGGTGGCCCGGGGGGTGCTGGAGGTGGCCCGGGGCGCCCACCCCCGGGTCGCCTTCGTGGCCGAGCTGCCGGAGGGCCCGGTGGTCGCCGAGGTGGACAAGAACCGGATCGCCCACGCGGTCTTGAACCTTTTGGAGAACGCCGCCAAGTACGGAAAGGGCGAGGTGGTGCTCCGGCTCCGGGTGGGGGACGACGCGGTCCGCTTCGAGGTGGAGAGCGCGGGGCGGCTCGACCCCGAGACCGCCGACCGGCTCTTCGCCCCCTTCGCCCGGCTCCCCGAGCACAAGGG
>WFXV01000245.1 GCA_015490435.1 Thermaceae bacterium | reverse complement strand
GTCTCGATCCGAATCCGGTCGCCGGGTTCCTTCACCACCGCGGGGCGGTTCCGGAAGGCGACCAGGGCATTTCGACGCATGGCTCAAAAAGCATAGGGATAAACTGGAGCATGGCGCAAATACCGCTGGAAGAACTCTTCGCCGACCCGGCCCTGACCCAGGTCCAGGTCAGCCCGGACGGCACCCGGCTCGCTTACATCGCCCCCCTGGAGGGGGTGAAGAACGTCTTCGTGCGGGACCTCAAGACCGGCGAGACCCGCCCGGTCACGAACGACACCGGCCGCGGCATCCTCTACCACGGCTGGCTCTACAGCGGCGACCTCGTCTACATCCAGGACAAGGACGGCGACGAGAACTGGCGGCTCTACCGGGTGAGCCCCGAGGGCGGCGAGCCGCTGCTCTTGACCCCGGGCGAGGGGGTCCAGGCCCGCCCGGCGAGGACGAGCCCCGAGTTTCCGGACGAGATCCTGGTGGCCCTGAACGACCGCGACCCCCGCTACCACGACCTCTACCGGGTGAACGCGAGGACTGGCGAGCGCACCCTGGTGCTCGAGAACCCGGGCTTCATCCAGATCCTCGCCGACGAACACTTCCGTCCCCGACTCGCCTACCGCCAGACCGACGAGGGCGGGGGCGAGCTCCTCGTTTACGAAGAGGGCGCGTGGAAGCCTTTCCTCTCCTGGGGTCTCGAGGACGACCTCACCACCCGGCCGCTTACCGTCCGGGGCGACGACCTCTACCTCCTCTCCTCGATCGGCCGGAACGCCGCCGCGCTGGTCAAGAAGAACCTGAGGACCGGGGAGGAAACCCTGCTCGCCGAGGACCCGGACTACGACCTCACCCACTTCACCCCCTACGGCGAGACCTTCCTCTTCCACCCGAGGAAAAACGCCCCCGAGGCGGTGGGGGTGATGCGGGAGCGGCTTTCTTGGATCGTGCTGGACGAGGCACTCAAGCCCGATTTCGAGCGGCTCGCGGCTGAGCTCGAGGGCGACTTCTACATCGGCTCCCGCGACCTCGAGGACCGAACCTGGGTCGTTTACGAGACCGACGACGACCGCCCGGGCCGCTACTGGCTCTACGACCGCAAAGAAAAGGCCCTCACCCTCATCGGCGAAGCCTACCCCTGGCTGCTCAACTACGAGCTCGCCGAGACCCGCCCCATCAGCTACCGCGCCCGGGACGGCCGGGTGATCGAGGGCTACCTCACCCTGCCCCCGGGGAAGGAGGCGAAAAACCTCCCGACGGTGATCCTCCCCCACGGCGGCCCCTGGTGGCGGGACGCCTGGGGATTTGACCCCTGGGCCCAGTGGCTCGCAAACCGCGGCTTCGCCGTGCTCCAGCCGAACTTCCGGGGCTCCACCGGTTACGGCAAGGACCACCTGAACGCCGGCAACAAGGAGTGGGGCGGCAAGATGCAGGACGACCTCACCGACGGCGTACGCTGGCTCATCGAGGAGGGCATCGCCGACCCCAAGCGCATCGCGATCATGGGCGGTTCCTACGGCGGCTACGCCACCCTCGCCGGCCTCGCCTTCACCCCTGAGCTCTACGCCGCCGGGGTGGACCTCGTCGGCCCCTCAAACCTCTTCACCTTCATCGAGAGCATCCCGCCCTACTGGAAGCCGATGCTTGCGCTCCTTTATCACCGGGTCGGCCACCCGGAGAAAGACAAGGAGCTCCTCCGGGAGCGCTCGCCGCTTTTCTCCGCCGACCGGATCGAAGCTCCGCTCCTCATCGGCCAGGGCAAGAACGACCCGCGGGTGAAACGGGAGGAAAGTCTCCAGATCGTGGAGGCGCTAAAGAAGCGGGGCAAACCGGTGGAGTACGTCGAGTACCCCGACGAGGGCCACGGGTTCGTGCGCTTTGAAAACCGGCTCGATTTCTTCCGCCGGGCGGAGGCGTTCTTAAAACGCCACCTCGGTCTTTCGTGAAGGGAGGACGATGGAGTTCCTCGAGAAGATCTACGAGGCCTTGGGGGAAGAGGGCCTGAAAAAGGCCCGCTGGCAGACCCGGATGGGGGTCCTTGGGATCGCGTTGCAGATCGTCTTTGTGTTGCTCTACGTCGCCCTATGGGCGCTCACCCCGCTCAGCCAGCGGGTCGTCGAGGCCACAGGAGGAAACCCCTGGCTTTACACCCTGGTCTTCTTCTTGGGACAGAGGATCTTCAACTTCCCCCTCGACTACTTTTCCCGCTGGGTGGAGCTTAGGCTGGGCACGAACCGCCAGTCGTTTTCCGGCTGGCTGCTCGACTGGCTCAAGCAAAGCGCGGTAAGCGTGGCCCTGATGACGTTGCTCTTTGGCGGTGCCTTTGCGGTGATGCTGGCCTGGCCCCAGGCGGCGCTGCTCATTTTCTTGGTCCTGGTCGCCGCCTTTGCCGGGCTGCTTTACGCCCTCCAGCCCCTTCTCCTCCGCCTCGAGTTCAAGGCCGACCCGCTCGAGGACGAAGCCCTCGCCGCCCGCATCCGGGCGCTCTTCGAACGCGCCGGGGTTCCCTTCCGCGGCGTCTATCGCCTCCGGGCCGGAGAGAAGACAAGCCGAGGAAACGCCGCCGTCATCTCTAAGGTCGGCGGCTACAAGGTGGTCTTTACCGACACCCTGCTCGAAGCGCTCGACCCAGACGCCCTCGCCTTCGTGGTGGCCCACGAGCTCGGGCACGTCAAGCACCGGGACACCCAGCGGGGACTCTTCCCCTTCGCGGCCTTGCTCTACGCGTCGCTGCTCGTCGGCTACGTCCTGGTAAGCACGCCTACGCTCGAGCGCTTCCCCTTTTTCTACCTGGGTACCCAGCTCGCCTTCGTCCTGGGTCGGCTTGCAATGAACCACCTGGTGCGCACTCAGGAGTACGCCGCGGACCGCTTCGCGATCCAGCTGGTTCCCGACCTCGAGGCCTTCGAGCGAAGCTTTCTGGCGCTCTCCCGGCAGAACTTCGACGACCCCGACCCGCCCGCTTGGATCGAGACGCTCCTCTACGACCACCCTTCGATCAAACACCGCTACCAGGCGCTCAAACGGACGCTCGAGGAAAAGAAAGAGGGGGCGGCTTAGGCCGCCCCCCTCTTATCCCGGTCGAGTTAGCCGAGCTGCTTCTTCACCAGCTCGACAATCTCGTCGATGGTCTCGGCGATCGGCACCCCGGCCTCCTGGAAGGCTTTGACCTTGGACTCGGGGGTGCCCACGTCGCCCATGATGATGGCGCCGGCGTGGCCCATGCGCTTGCCCTTGGGGGCGCTTCGGCCCGAGATGAAGGCCACCACCGGCTTCTTCATGTGCTCCTTGATCCAGGCGGCGGCCTCCTCCTCGTCGGAGCCGCCGATCTCGCCGATGACCACCACCGCCTCGGTCTCGGGGTCCTCGTTGAAAAGCGGCAAGAGGTCCTTGAAGGTGGTGCCGATGATGGGGTCGCCGCCGATCCCCACCGTGGTGGTGGTGCCCAGCCCGGCGTCCGAGAGGGCGGCGGCGGCCTCGTAGGTGAGGGTGCCGGAGCGGCTGATGATCCCCACCTTGCCGCGCTTGAAGACGTGGCCCGGCATGATGCCGATCTTCGACTCCTCGGCCGAGATCAGCCCCGGGCAGTTGCCGCCGATCAGACGGATGCCCAGGTCCTTGATCTCCTTGACCGCCTGGACCATGTCCAGGGTGGGGATGCCCTCGGTGATCAACACCACCAGGGGAATCCCCGCGTGGGCCGCCTCGAGCGCGGCGTCGGCGGCGGCGAAGGCGGGCACGAAGATGATCGAAGCGTCGATCTCGTGCTCTTTCAGGGCCTCCTTCACCGAGTTGTACACCGGCACCCCGTGGACCTCCTGGCCGCCCTTCCCCGGGGTGACGCCGGCCACCACCTTGGTACCGTAGTCGAGCATCTGACGGGTGTGGAAGGAGCCCTCGCGGCCGGTGATGCCCTGCACCAGGACGCGGGTGTTTCGGTCAATCAGGATCATTTCTTGCCCTCCACCATGGCGACGATCGCCTTCGCGGCCTCGATCGAGGTCGGGTACATGTAGACCGGCTTGCCCTCAAGGAGCTTTTTCGCCTCCTCCTCGGCGGTGCCGGCCACCCGCATCACGATCGGCACCTTGACGATGCCCTCTTCAAGCGCCTTAATCACGCCCTTCGCCACCTCGTCGGCGCGGGTGATGCCGCCGAAGATGTTGATGAAGATCCCCTTGACGTCGGGGTCCTTAGAAAGGAGCTTGAGGGCGTTGTAGACCACGTCGGCCTTGGCCCCGCCGCCGATGTCAAGGAAGTTCGCCGGCTTGCCGCCGACCCGGTTCACGAGGTCGAGGGTGTACATCACCAGGCCGGCGCCGTTTCCTAGGATGCCGATGTTGCCGCTCAGCTTGACGTAGGCGAAGCCGTAGTTCTGGGCCTCGATCTCGAGGGGATGCTCGGCCTCGACCTCGCGGAGCTTGGCCAGGTCGGGGTGGCGGAAGAGCGCGTTGTCGTCGAGGTCGATCTTGGCGTCGACCGCGATGATCTCGCCGTCCCTGGTCACCACCAGGGGGTTGATCTCGGCGAGGAAGGCGTCCACCCCGACGTAGGCCTTGTAGAGCTTGACCAGGACGTCGGCGAGCTTGTTCAGGTTGCCCTCAAGCCCAGCGTCCAAGACGATCTGCCGCGCCTCGAAGGGGCGGAGGCCCTTATCGGGGTCGATGGGGTACTTGACGATCGCCTCGGGGTTCTCCCGGGCCACCTCCTCGATGTCCACGCCCCCCTCGCGGCTCACCATCATCACCACCCGCTGCGAGGAGCGGTCGAGGATCAGCCCGGCGTAGTACTCCTTGGCGATCTCGGCGGCCTCGGCCACCAGGACCTTCTTGACCGTCAGGCCCTTGATGTTCATGCCGAGGATCTTCTTGGCGACCTCCTCGGCCTCGGCGGGGGTGTCCGCCAGCTTGACGCCGCCCGCCTTGCCCCGGCCCCCGACGTGGACCTGGGCCTTGATCACCACCTGTTTGCCGATCTCCCGGGCGATCTCGCGGGCCTCCTCGGGGGTGAAGGCCACCTTGCCCGGGGGAACCGGGATCCCGTACTTCGCGAGGATCTCCTTGGCTTGATATTCGTGGAGCTTCAACGCCCACCTCCTTTTGCCGGAGCGGATTATACCGCCCCATTCGGGGCCCTATGCCCCTAGCGCTTGCGGGCGAAGACCATCTTGCCGAGCTGGGTCTGGATCACCTGGGTGACCACCGCCTCGACCCACTCGCCGCGGTCGTCGGCGGCCCGCTCGACCACCACCATGGTGCCATCCTCGAGGTAGCCCACCCCCTGACCGGGCTCCTTGCCGAGCTTTTGGATCTTGACCCGGATCGCCTGCCCCGGCTGGTAGGGCGCTTTGAGCGCGTGGGCCAGGGCGTGGATCGAGAGCCCGCGGACGCCGTAGACCTTGGCCAGGGCGAGCAGCGCCGAGTCGTTGGAGACGATCGCCATCCCCCGGGCGCGGGCGAGCTTCAAGAGCGCGTCGTCCACCTCCCCGGAGAGGCCGGTGTCGAGGACCCGCACCCCGAGCTCCCCGAGCCGCGCGAGGGTCTCGAGCCCCCGCCGCCCCTTGGCCCGAGAGAGGGGGTCGTTGCTGTCGGCAAGCCCCTGCAGCTCCTTGAGCACGAAGTCGGGAACGAAGACCGGCCCCTCGAGGAAGCCGAGCTCCATTACCTCCGCCACCCGGCCATCGATCAGCACCGAGGTGTCGAGGAGCTTCCCGCCCTGGGGACCGGTCTCCGCCACCGCCCGGCGGAAAAGGTGCCGGTTGGCCACCGCCACCGCGGAGAAAAGCGCGATCAGGACCAGGGCCAAGAGCAGGGAGTGGTACCAGCGAAAGCCGGGGACCTGCGCCAGCAGGGTGGTGAGCAGGACCGCCGCGATCAGGGCGATCAGGCTGCCGGTGGCGACCGCGAGGGGGAGCTCGGGGGGTATCTGCCGCCAGGCGTGGACCGTGCGCTCGACCAGGTAGGCGAGCCTGGGGCCCACCAAGATCGCGGTGAGCAGCCCCACCAGGGTGAGGTAAAGGACGTTGAGCGGGGAAACCTGATACTCGGCGGCGAGCCAAAGGCCCAGGCGGTAACCCAGATAGCCGAACCCGGCTAGGGTTGCCGCCTGGACCGCCGTGCGCATGACCCAAGCCTAACGGGAAACGCGCGCGCTTTCCACGGCCTCCTCGACGCTCCGCACCGAGCCCGGGGCAAGCACCCGGGGAAAGCCGGCCCGCTCCGCCTCCAAAAGCCGCCGCTCCAAGGCGGGGACGCTCCGAACCTCGCCGGCGAGCCCCACCTCCCCCACCACCGCGAGGTCCTCGGGAAGAGGCCGCTGTACCACCGCGGAATAGACCGCGAGCACCACCGCAAGGTCGAGCCCGGGATCGGCGACCCGCATGCCCCCGGCGAGGTTGACGTAGACGTCGAGCTGGCCGAGCCTGAGCCCAAGCCTGCGTTCGACGACTGCGAGGGCGACGTCCACCCGCCGGGGGTCGAGCCCCTGCACCACCCGCTTGGGGGCGGCATACGGCGAGCGGGCGGCGAGCGCCTGCACCTCGAGGAGCATCGGCCGCTCCCCGGCGAGGGCGATCCCCACCACGCTCCCCGGCACCCCCACCGGGCGCTCGGCGAGGAAGGCCTCGGAGGGGTTTGGCACCTCGACGAGGCCGCGGTCCTCCATGCGGAAAACCCCCACCTCGCCCACCGGGCCGAAGCGGTTCTTCTGGCTTTTCAAAACCCGAAAGAGCCCCGCGGTCTCGAGGTAAAGGGTCGCGTCCACCACGTGCTCGATCGTCTTGGGGCCGGCGACGGTGCCCTCCTTGGTGACGTGGCCCACGAGCACCACCACGCTGCCGGTGGCCTTGGCCAGGCGGGTGAGGGCCTGGGTCGCGTTCCGGACCGCCACCAGCGAGCCGGGAGCGCCCTCGGCCTCGATCGTCTGGATCGAGTCGACGAAGACCGCCCGCGGGCGCTCGGCCTCGAGGAGGGCGAGCAAGGGCTCGAGCTGGGTTTCGCGCACGAGCTCGAGCTCCCCGCTCACCCCAAGCCGCCGGGCCCGCTGCTTGATCTGCCCCGGCGACTCCTCGCCGGCGACGTAGAGCACCCGCTCCCCGCGCGCGAGCAGCCGGTCCGCGATCTCGAGAAGGAGCGTGCTCTTCCCTACCCCGGGCTCGCCGCCGAGGAGCAGCACCTCACCGGCGACGAAGCCGCCACCGGTCACCCGGTCGGCCTCGGCGAACCCGGTGGAGATCCGCTCCTCAGCGGCCTCGGATACCGCCTTTAGGGGGATCATCTCGGCCGGCGCCGCACGCCCGCGAGTCTCCTTGGGCCCGGGCGCCTCCTCCTTGAAGCTCCCCCAGGCGCCGCAGGAGGGGCAGCGGCCGAGGGGCTTCGCGGTGCGGTAGCCGCACTCGACGCAGACGTAACGGGCCGAACGCGCCACTAGACGAGGCTGAGCTCCTCTTCGAAGCGGAGTTCGTCGTCCTCGACCCGGACGAAGATCCGGGCGGCAGGGTTCTTGAGCACCTCGAGCGAGAGGGGGTCCTCCACCCGCTCCCGGATCACGCCCCTGAGCTGGCGGGCGGAGCCGGTCTTCTCGGCGTGGGCCACCACCCACTCGGCGACCTCGGGGGCGAACCGCACGTAGACCTCGCGCCCGGCCATCTCCTCCTCGATCTCCTTGAGCATCATGCCAGCGATCTGGACGAGCTCCGCCTCGGTGAGCGGGCGGAAGCGGATCACCTCGTCGAGGCGGTCCAAGAACTCCGGCGTAAAGAGCGCCTTCAAGGGCGAGTCGGTGTCCACCTCGGTGCCGGTGAAGCCGATCCCGGGCCCGACGTTGAAGCCCGTGTTCGAGGTCATGATCAGGATCACCCGGCGGAAGTCCACCGTGCGCCCGAGGCCGTCGGTGAGCCGGCCCTCGTCGAGGACCTGGAGGAAGGTGTTGTAGATGTCCGGGTGGGCCTTCTCGATCTCGTCCAGCAGGACGACGCTGAAGGGCTGGCGGCGGATCGCCTCGGTGAGCCGGCCGCCCTGCTCGTAGCCGACGTAGCCCGGGGGCGCCCCGATCAGCTTGGAGATCGAGTGGGGCTCGGCGAACTCGCTCATGTCGAAGCGCACGAGCGCCCGCTCGGAGCCGAAGAGCACCTCGGCGAGGGCCTTGGCGAGCTGGGTCTTCCCCACCCCCGAGGGCCCGACGAAGAGGAAGGAAGCGGCCACCCGGGTGCGGCCCCCGAGGCCCACCCGAGAGCGCCGGAGCGCGCTCGCGAGGGCCCGGACCGCCTCCTCCTGGCCGACGACGCGCTTTTTGAGCTCCTCTTCGAGGTTCAAGAGCTTCTCGTCGTCGCGGTCGTCCACGTAGACCCCGCCCCAGGAGTCCACCACGCTCTCGATGTCCTCCCGGGTCACCATCGGGGTGCCGTCCTCGTCCTCGGCCACCGGCAGGCCCAGCGAGGCGTTGAGCCGTACCCGGCTCGCGGCCTCGTCGATCAGGTCGATCGCCTTGTCGGGGAAGTTCCGCCCGGGAAGGCTCCGGATCCCCACCTTGACCGAGAGGTCGAGGATCTCGTCGGGGATCGCCACCCCGTGGTGGGCCTCGTAGCGGGGGCGGAGCCCTTTCAGGATCTCGAGGGTCTCCTCCGGGCTCGGCTCGAGCACGATCACCGGCTGGAAGCGGCGCTCGAGCGCGGCGTCCTTCTCGATGTAGCGGTGGTACTCCCCGGTGGTGGTGGCGCCGATCACCTGGATCTCACCGCGAGAAAGCGGGGGCTTCAGAATGTTTGCCGCGTCCAGCGTCCCCTCGGCGCCGCCGGCCCCGATCAGGGTGTGGAGCTCGTCGATGAAGGCGATCACCTTGGCGGTCTTCAGCTCCTCGATGATCTGCCGGAGGCGCTCCTCGAACTCGCCGCGGTACTTGGTCCCGGCCACCACCCCGGCGAGGTCGATCTGCACCACCCGGGCGCCCCGGAGCACCGGGGGCACCCGGCCCTCGACGATCGCCTGCGCGAGCCCTTCCACGATCGCCGTCTTGCCCACGCCGGGATCGCCGACCAGAACGGGGTTATTCTTGGTTCGACGGGCGAGGATCTGGATCACCCGGTTGATCTCCTCGGTGCGGCCGATCACCGGGTCGAGCCTGCCCTCGCGGGCCTCCTTGGTCAGGTCACGCCCGTACTCGTCCAGGAAAGGGGTTTGCTGGGTCTTTTCCTTGGCCTGGTTGCCGGACTCGGCGTTCGCCAGCACCCGCCAGCGGATCGCGTCCACGTCCTTGGCGAAGTGGGTCAGGATGCGGTAGGCGACCCCGTCGCCCTCGCGGATGATGCCGAGCAGGATGTGCTCGGTGCCGATCACCGGACTGCCCATGTTGCGGGCCTCGGCGGCGGCGAGCTCCATCACCCGGCGGGCCCGGGGGGTGATCGCCGGGGGCTCGCCGGCGCGACTCCCCTCGCCCCGCCCCACCAGCTCCTCGACCATGCGGCGCATGACCTCGAGGTTCGCGCCGTACTCCGCGAGGATCCTGGCAGCGGTCCCGCCCTCGCGCATCAGGCCGAGGAGCAGGTGCTCGGGGCCGATCATCGAGTGGCCGAGCCTGCTCCCCTCCTCCCTTGCGTAGTGGAAGACCAGCCTCGCGCGATCGTCGTACCTGTTCAACGCAAAAACCCCTTTCGCACCATGAATCCGGACCGTCCTCGCCTTACGTCCATGATATAGTATCGGCGCTTTTTCCGGGGGCGACTCTGCCCCCGCTCACCAAACGAGGGGGAGGCATGCGCTTTCAAAACCTGGTCCTCGCGCTGCACGAATTCTGGGACAAGGAGGGCTGCGTCATCACCGAGCCCTACGACATCGAGGTCGGGGCCGGCACCTTCTACCCCGCGACCTTCTTCGGCGCGCTCGGGAAGCGCCCCTGGAAGGTGGCCTACGTCGCCCCTTCCCGGCGCCCCCAGGACGGGCGCTACGGGGAAAACCCCTACCGGTTCCAGTACTACTGGCAGTACCAGGTGATCTTAAAGCCCTCCCCGCCCGACGTGCAGGAGATCTACCTAAGAAGCCTTGAGGTCCTCGGCATCGATCCCAAGGTCCACGACATCCGCTTCGTCGAAGACAACTGGGAGTCGCCTACCCTCGGGGCCTGGGGGCTTGGCTGGGAGGTCTGGCTCGACGGGATGGAGATCACCCAGTTCACCTACTTCCAGCAGGTGGGCGGTGTGGACCTAAACCCGATCAGCGTGGAGATCACCTACGGGCTCGAGCGCATCGCCATGTACCTCCAAAAGAAGGACCACGCCTTCGAGGTCGAGTACGCCCCCGGTGTGACGATCGGCGACCTCAGGCGCGACTTCGAGGTGGAACACTGCCACTACAACTTCGAGCACGCGAACGTGGAAAAGCTCCGCCGTTGGTTCGACGACTACGAGGAAGAGGCGGAAAGGCTCCTCGAGGCCGGGCTCGTCTACCCCGGCTACGAGTTCGTGATGAAGGCCTCGCACACTTTCAACCTGCTCGACGCCCGCGGGGCCCTTTCCCACGCCGAACGCCAGGCCTACGTGCAGCGGGTGCGCCGGCTCGCCGAGCGGGCGGCCCGGGCCTACCTCGAGAAGTTCGAGGAGGAGCGCCGTGAAGCTCTTGCTTGAGATCGGCACCGAGGAACTCCCCGCCTGGTACGTGTCCGAGGGCGAAGCCGCCCTCAGGAAAGCGCTCGCGGACGCGTTGATCGAGGCCCGCATCGCCTTCGAGCAAATCGAGACCTTCGCCACCCCCCGCCGGCTCGCGGTGCGGGTCTCGGGGCTCGCCGAGCGCCAGGCGCGCCTCGAGGAGGAGCGCCGGGGTCCCCCGGCCTCCGCCGCCTTCAAAGACGGCGAGCCTACGCCGGCGGCCACGGGTTTCGCGAAGAGCGTGGGGGTGCCGGTGGAGGCCCTCTTCGTCAAGGAGACCGACCGGGGGCCCTACGTCTTCGCCCGGGTGGTGGACGAGGGGCGCCCCACCCGCGAGGTCCTGCCCGAGCTGCTCTCCCGGGTCGTCGCCGGCCTGCCCGCCGAGCGCAGGATGCGCTGGGGCAAGGGCGAGGGGCCCTTCGTCCGGCCGGTGCGCTGGCTGGTCGCGCTCCTAGACGGCGAGGTGCTGCCCGTGGGCGCCTTCGGCCTGATCGCCGGAAACCGCACCCTGGGCCATCGGCTCCTCGCCCCCCACCCCTTCGAGATCCCGGCCCCGGAAGCCTACGAGGAGGTGCTGAGCCGGGCCAAGGTGGTGCCCCGCCGCGAGACCCGAAAGGAGCGCATCGTCTTCGAGGCCAGCACCCTGGCGACCAGCGAAGGCCTTGAAGCCTTGCTCCCCGAGGACCTCCTCGAGGAGGTCACCGACCTCGTGGAGTGGCCGGTGGCGGTGATGGGGGCGTTCGATGAGAGCTACCTCGAGCTCCCCGACGAGGTCCTCGCCACCGTGATGATCCACCACCAGCGCTTCTTCCCGGTGAAGCGCCCCGGCGGGCGCCTCGCGCCCCGCTTCGTGGGGATCAGCAACAACGAGCGCGACCTCGGCCTGATCCGCGAGGGCTACGAGGGTGTCTTAAAGGGGCGCCTGGACGACGCCGTCTTCTTCTGGCGCGCAGACCGCAAGAAACCCTTGAAGGTCCACCGCGAGGGACTAAAAGGTATGGTCTTCGCCAAGGGCCTCGGGACGATGTGGGACAAGGCCGAGCGGGTGGCCAAGGCTGCCCTCTTGCTCGCCCCCGAGACCCCGGCGGACCCGGCGCTCGTAGAGGAGGCCGGGGAGCTCGTCTTCGCCGACCTCGCTACCCAGATGGTCTACGAGTTCCCCGAGCTCGAGGGCACGATGGCGAAACGCTACGCCCTCGCCGAGGGCTACCCCGAGGCGCTGGCCCAGGCCCTCGAGGACGCCCCCTGCCCCGAAGGAGCCACCGGTCCCCTGCCCCTGACCCACGAAGGGGCGGTGCTCTCGGTGGCCGACAAGGCCGACACCCTGCTCGGCTTTTTCCACCTCGGCAAGCGCCCGAAG
>WFXV01000244.1 GCA_015490435.1 Thermaceae bacterium | reverse complement strand
GGCGGAGGGCTCCAGACCGGCCCCACCGCAAAGCGCACCTCCCGCACCACCCCCTCCCCCAGCGCGTGGGCGTACTTGGAAAGGATCGCGGGCTTTTGGTAGGCGAGCTGGTGGGCGAGGACGTGGTCCTTCACCAAGACCCGCAAGACCCCGCGGCGAAACCCCTCGGCCCGGGTCAGGCGGGCGAGCTCGGGCCCCACCACCTTGGGCCAGAGCGCGAGCACCCGCCCGGCGAGGAGGCCCCGGCGGATCTCGGGCCTGCGCAGAAACTCCCCGAGGAGCTCCTTCAAGGGGGCGGGGCGCCCCTTACGCACGGGCCACCTCCCAGGCCCCGGCCTCGATCAAGACCACGTGGTCCACCCCCTTCGGGGCGTGGGTGGCGGTGACCACCGCCTGCTCCACCCCCCGCACGTAGGCGAGGAGGGCCCGCTGGCGGGCGTCGTCGAGCTCAGCGACCACGTCGTCGAGGAGCAGGACCGGGGGCTCGCCGTGGTGGGCCTCGAGCAGGCGGTGCTCGGCGAGCCGGAGCACCAGGGCGATGGTGCGAGCCTCGCCGCGGCTCGCAAAGCGCACCGCGTCGCGGCCGTCCAGGGTGAGGGCGAGGTCGTCCCGGTGGGGGCCGGAGAGGGTGACCCCGCGCTCGAGCTCCTCCGGCAGGCGCTCCTCGAGCTTCTCCCGGAGCCGCTCGGGGGAGGCGGTCTCGAGCAGGCGGAGCTCGAGCGTCCCCAGCGCGAGCGCCTGGAAGAGCTCGGCGGCGAGCGGGGCGAGCCGGCGGACCATGCGGCGCCTGAGCTCGAGGATCTCCACCCCGTAGGCGGCGACCCGCTCGCTAAAGGGCCCGACCCCCGGTCCCCCCGCCTTCAGGGCCGCGTTCCGCTGGCGCACCGCCCGCTCGTAGGCCCCGAGCAGCGCCCGGTAGCGGGGCGAAAACCGGGCGATCAGGCTATCGAGGAACCGCCGCCTTTCCTCCGGGCTCCCCTTCACGATCCCGAGGTCCTCGGGCCGCAGCCAGACCGCCCCGGGGATTCCGGAAAGCTCGCGAAAGCTCGCGGGCGCCCCGTTCAGCTTGAGGCTCCGCCCCTCGGGACCGATCCGCTGCTCCAGGCGGTAGTGCCCGAGCACGCCCTCGAGCTCGGCCGAAAGCCAGGCCTCCCGCGCCCCGAAGGCGACCCGGTCCTGGGCAGAGCCCCTAAGCTCGCCCCCGGAGGCGAGGTAGAGGGCCTCGAGGAGGTTCGTCTTGCCGGCGGCGTTCTTCCCCACCACCGCGGTGAGGCCCGGAGAAAGCGGTAGCGTCCCCTCGCGGAGGTTTCGAAAACCCCGGCTTTGAAACCGGAGGATCCGCATCTAAAGCGCCCGGCGGAGGATCTCGGCGTCCTCGGGGGTGTAGCCGTAGAGGGTGACCTCGAGGGTATCGGGCGCCGCCTTGATCACCTCCAGCATGATCCGCGCCACCCGCTCCTTGTCGAGCCCGCCGACCCCGGTGCCGAGCAGGGGGAAGGCGATCGTCTTCAGCCCCTTCTCCAAAGCGAGCTTTAGGGCGCTCTCGGTCGCCTGCCGCACGCTCTCGTAGCTCGCCGGCTCGTCCCCCATCACCGCCGCGTGGATGACGTACTTCGCGGGCAGCCGCCCGGCGGTGGTGATCACCGCCTCCCCCACCCGGATGGGGCCGATCCGGTCGCATTCCTCCTGGATCTCGGGACCGCCCTTCTTGCGGATCGCCCCCGCCACCCCGGCGCCGAGCTTCAGCCAGTTGTTGGCGGCGTTGACAATGGCGTCGCCGGCGAACTCGGTGATGTCGCCCTGCTGGATCCGGATGCGGGCCACGGTTCGATTCTACTCCTGACAGGAGACCACCAGGACTGGCACCGGGCTCCGATCGAGCACCGCCTGGGTCACCGAGCCCAGGAAGAACCGGCGGAGCCCCCGGCCCCGGGGGGCCATCACCACCACGTCGTGGGCCGGGGCCTCGGCCAGGATCTCGTAGGCCACGTCGTCGCCGCGGCGAAGCCGAGCCTCGGCCTCGACCCCCTCCTCCTTGGCCCGCTTGAGGGCGGCGTCCAGCACCTCGTCGGCCAGGTTCTGAAAGGCCTTGGCGAGGCCGTAGTCGAGGTCATCCGGCAGCGCCGGGAGCGGCACCAGGGTGCTCGGGCTCGAGAGCACGTGCAAGAAGGTCACCTTCCCCCCGGCGGCCTTCGCCAGCCGGAGCGCCTCCGCCTCGGCCCTCTGGGCGCAGGCGCTGCCGTCGGTGGGAACCAGGATGCGCCGGTACATACGCCCATAATACGGGCATGCGGCCGGTCTTCTTCCTCTCCGACTTCGGCTCGGAGGACCCCTACGCCGGGGTGGTGCGGGCGGTGATCCACGCCCGTGCCCCCGGCGCCCCCCAGTTCGACCTCGCCCACGACCTTCCCCCGGGGGACCTGCGCCGGGCCGCCTACGCTCTCTTCGAGGCCGCCCCCTACCTCCCCGAGGGGGCGGTGGTGCTCGCGGTGGTGGACCCCGGGGTGGGGAGCCGGCGCCGGGCGGTCGCGGTAAAGACCCGCCGCCTTTACTTCGTGGCCCCGGACAACGGGACCCTCACCCTGGCCCTCGCCGAGGACCCGGCCACCGCG
>WFXV01000243.1 GCA_015490435.1 Thermaceae bacterium | reverse complement strand
GGGGAGGGAAGCGGGCAGCCGGATCACCGCGCCCACCGCCTAAGGAGCAGGTTGAATAGCGCGAGCGCCGCTACTCCGGCTAGGCCGTAAAACCCCACCAGGTACTCGGGCCCCTCGACCAGGAAGTGAGGCAGGAACGACCAGACCCGAACCCCGGAGAGGAAGAGCGCCGCCGGGGCCACCGCCCGGCCCCACTCCCTAAAGAGGATGAGCCCCGGGGTCAGGAGGACGCCGAGCACCAGGGTGAAGAAGACCTGGCTCAGGGGCGCTCCTCCGGCGAGCAGGGCGGGGAGCTGCCAAAGGCCCCAAAGCGCCCCGATCGCGAGGGACGCGGGCCAAAGCCCCTGGTCCCGAAAGCGCTCCCAGAGGTAGCCCCGCCAGAAGATCTCGCCGCCCAGGGCGAAGACGAGCCCCACGCTCAGGCTGACGAGGAGCCCGTAGCCCGCGAGGTAGAGCCAGAAGGCCGCCCCCGCGGGGCCGTGGCCGAGCGCCCCTTGGACCTGCTCCGGCCCCTGCCAGCTGCCGAGCGGCAGCGCGAGCAGGACGCTGAGGGCGGCGATCAGCGGCGGGAGGACGAGGGCGAGGGCCCAGTACCGGATGGGCTCGCCGAGCACCGGAAAGCGGACCCCCTCCCGCCGGGCGAAGTAGAGCCCGACGAGGGCCGGGGTCCAGCTGTAGACGAGGGAGAAAAGCGGGGCGATGGGCCCCTCCTTGGGCCCTAAGAACGCGAAGGCGAGCCCCTCCAGGGCGGCCAGACCGAAGACCCAGTAGAGCGCGGGCATGGAGCCATTTTCTCACCTGGCGGGGCTAGATACCCCACTTAACCTTGTCAAGCCCCGGCGTACACCTACGCTGTAGGCATGGCCACTCTTGCCGGTGTGGACGTATCAAAGAGCTTTCTCGACGTTTTTGACGGCACGGAGATCAAGCGCTACACGAACGACCCGAAGGGGTGGGCCGGCATTGCAAAGGAGACGCGGGGACCTTACGCGATCGAGGCGACCGGAATCTATCACATTCCCGTGGCACGGTATTTGTGGCGAGAGGGCTGGACCGTCTACGTGGTCTCGCCCCTGCAGGTGCGGCGGTATGCCCAGGCACTCATGGCCCGCAACAAGACCGACAACCTGGACGCGCGGGTTATCGCGGCCTACGCGGAAGCGGCGGGGGAGCGGCTCAGGCCGTGGACGCCTCTTGATGCAGACCTGAGCGCGATCCGGGTGCTGGTGGGGTATGCGAGGGGGATCAGCCGGCAGAGCGCGGCGAACCGCAACCGGCTCCACGCCGTTCGGTTCGCCTACCCCGAGCACGCCGGGAACATCGTGGAGACGGTGGCGGACCTGAAGAGGACGGCAAAGCGGTTTTATCGGGAGGCGCTGAAGGTGGCCTATGAGAACCCCACCATTGCCCACTGGATCGATCAGATGACCGAGGTGTCGGGGGTGGGGGAACGGGTAGCGCTGACGGTGGTGGCCTACGGGGGGAACCTCGAGCGGTTCACGGACGCCCGGGCCTTCGCCGCGTACACGGGGCTTACCCCGGTGCGGAAGCAGTCGGGGGAAAAGGAGGGGAAGGCGCGGATCTCGCGAATGGGCCCGGGAGCACTGCGGCAAGCGTTCTACATCGCCGCCCGGGTAGCGGTGATGAAGGATGAGCGCTACCGGGCGTACTACGAACGAAAGCGGGCAGAGGGTAAAGCCCACCTGCTTGTGATGACGGCGATCGTGCGGAAGCTGGCGGCAGTGGCGTGGAAAAAGGCCGTGGGCCGGCCCTAGCCACGCTTACCCACGGGCTCAGGGGCCCATATACCCCACCGGCAGGGCCTACGGCGCCAATCTAGGCTACGAGCTCAAAGGCTCAGAATCGAGGCCGGCGTCCTAGCTGTGCAGTCTCACAACGTTGTTCACCTTA
Source organism: Thermaceae bacterium (assembly GCA_015490435.1). Classification (GTDB taxonomy): domain Bacteria; phylum Deinococcota; class Deinococci; order Deinococcales; family Marinithermaceae; genus WFXV01. The sequence goes on along the minus strand of WFXV01000243.1, from coordinate 116 downwards.
AGCCCTAAACGTGAGACAGGGGCTTGGTTGCCCAGACTGGAGTGCGGCCGGTGCCAGTTGTAGTAGTGAAGCCATTTGGGAAGGTGGGCATCCCGCTCATCGGAACTTCGGTAGGC
>WFXV01000242.1 GCA_015490435.1 Thermaceae bacterium | reverse complement strand
CCCCGCGCCCGGAATGCACCAACCCTCCCCCGCCCTACAGGCGACCCGGGGTCGGGACCCTACCCGCTGAGCGCCGGTAAGCACCGCGGCCCGCACCGGCGCAGGCCCCTTGCCCCCCACTGGCCGCCCCACCGGTCTCCAGGCTGACTGAGGGAACGGGGGGCGGTCTACTACTTCTTCTGGCCTGAGCGCGGGGAGTTCCTCGAGGTGGGAGGGGTGGGATCCGGGACCGAGGCGCGGTACCGCTACCAGCACTACGGGGACAGAGCGGGCAGCACGCTTTTCAAGGACCTAAGGGCGGGCTGCAGGGAGCTAGGTGTCCCGTGCGAGGACTCAGCACTCAAGGGCTGGATGCACGGAAACCTCGCCCGCGCCGACATCCTGCTCGTGCCGGGATACGACGGGTTCGCGCTCTCCTTGCTCGAGGCTTTTCCCCACCTGCGCTGGCGGCCCCGGTACGAGGGCGGCCGCGGGCGAAGAAGGGGGTAGAACCCCATGCCCCCGGAAACGTCCCGGCTGTACCTCCCGCAGGGGGGCGAGGTCCAGGTCCGGGGTGAGCCCCCGGTCGCCGACCCCTGCCCGTTCGTGGCCCGGGTGGACGCCCACCTCAGGACCGAGCTGGGCGGGGCACTAGGGTTTGGCCATCACACGACGACCACGTGACGTCCGTAACGCGCCAGCAGGCGCTCAGCGGTGAGCAGGCGTAAGCTCTCGGCGGCGGCCTGGGCGACCAGGAGGCGGTCAAAGGGGTCCCGGTGGTGCCAGGGAAGCGCCTTCACGGCCATGGCGTGGACCGGTGTGACAGCGAGGTGCAAAAACCCCTCTTCCTCCACGGTTTCGATGAACCCCTACGGCATCTCCAGCTTCCCGAGGGAGGCTTTGAGCGCCAGCTCCCAGGTGGTGGTCGCGCTCACGCAGGCCTCGTCCGCCCGCTCGATCAGTCTCCGGGCTTTCCGCGAGAGCCTGGGGTCGTCCGCCAACCACCAGAGAACGACGTGGCTATCGAGAAGAAGGTTCAACCGCCCCCGCCATGAGCTCCGCAATCTCGGCATTCACCTCGTCGAAGTCCGGCGCGATCCGGACCTTGCCCTTCCACACCCCGGGGATCCGCTTCGGGCGGGGTGGTGCCTCGGCGGGGACCAGTTTGGCCACGACCCGGCCGTAGCGCTTGATGAGGATGACCTCCCCCTGCTCGGCCCGCCGGACCAGCGCGGAGAGCCGGGCCTTGGCCTCGACCAGGTTGAAGGCCCTCGGAGTCGCTTCGGGTGCCTTGGGCATGGGTACCTCCTAGCCAAGGAGGGACATCTGGACCAGTGTTGGTCAACTCATTCCTCCCCGGGCCCCGGACCACCTGCGCCAACTCCTAAATGTGCGTTGTTCACGCTAAGCCCCAAGCGCGAGACCGGCGCCCGGTTCTTCAGGCTACTGTGCGGCCGGTGCCAGTTGTAGAAGTGCCGCTACTCGTCCAAGACCCGCTGGGGTTCCAAGGGGTGAACCCGGACAGACACATGTGAGACCGAAGGGATAAAAATGTGGGGACCACTCTAGGAGAGAGGAGGTCCCCACGCGTGCAGCTTACTACGGTTGGCCGGGAGGTATGGCGGGGAGCAAAGAAGGCCCAGGCGCTCCAAGAGACTGGAGCGGGCAACCCCACCCTCCAAGACCGATTGCAGAAGCTCAAACAAGTCGAGGCGTTTAGGAAGCACAAGGTGGACTGGCCCGAGATCCAAGCCCTCGTCGGCATCAGCCGGGCTACCTACTACCGCTGGAAGCAGCGGCTTAGGGAAGGGGGGCTTAAAGGCCTAAAGCCCAGGTCCAGACGACCCCGACGCCTCCGGGGGAAGGTCCACTGGACACCCGAACTTCTTACCCGAGTCGAAGCCCTAAGGAAACAAAACCCCACCTGGGGAAGGTGGCCGATCGGGCTGACCCTGAGGAAACAAGGCGTCACGATCAGCGAGCGCACCGTGGGCCGCATCCTGGCTCACTTGGAGCATTGGGGAAGGGTGGAAAGCGTGGCCTCGTTCCTGGCCCGGGCGAGACGGGGGAAGGTGAGGAGAAGGCTCCCACGCCCCTACGCCCGGAGGAAACCCAAAGGCTACGTTGCCCCCTCACCCGGGGACCTGGTCCAGGTGGACACCCTGACCGTGACCCTGGGACCCGGGGAGATCGTCAAGCACTTCTCGGCGGTGGACCTTTCCACCCGCTTCTCCCTGGCCGAGGTGCACACCCGGGCCACGGCGAACCTGGCGGCGGGCTTCCTGACCCACCTCATCGCCCACGCTCCTTTTCCGGTCAGGGCCATTCAGGTGGACGGGGGCAGCGAGTTCATGGCGGAGTTTGAAGAGAGGAAGTGGAACCCCTCCTCCGTCAGCGTCGCAGCTTTTACGCTCGGGCCTTAACCCGCTCGAGGGCCTCCGTAAGCACCGTGTCCTCGAGCTCGACCACCTCGCCGGTGGCCAAGTAGACGAGGCGTACCCGCGGCTCCACCCCCCGCGCCCGCCGCACCACCTCGCGGTAGAGCGCGAGCTGCGTGAGGTGGTCTTCAGGGTTCGGGGCCCGGTCGGTCTTGTAGTCTTCTAGGAACCAGCTCCCGTCGTACCGGTAGAGGCGGTCGATGATCCCGTACCAGGTCTGGCCGCCGAGGGTGAAGGCGGCGGGAATTTCCTTGAGATCCTCCTCGCGGGCTTCGAGCGGGGGAATCCGGCCATCCTCAAGCATGACCCGGTAGCGGCCGAGCAACCACCCCACCTCCTCGCGGACTGCCTCGCGCTCTTCAGAGGGTAGCTCGGCGAATATCCGCTCCCCGGCGAGGACCTCGTCGAGCTCCTCGAGCTTCCAGTCGCGCTCGATCCCGGCGTGCACCAGCGTCCCGACGATCTGGGCCCGCACCCGCAGCTCGACCTCGAGGCCCTCGGCCTCGGGGTCGGGCTCGGGAATCCGGTCTTCTTCCGCTTTGCTAGGGCTTTTCAGGGCCGGGGGAAAGGCGGCGGGGGGTTCGACCGGCTCCGCCCGGTAGGGCTTTGTGACAGGCGGGGCATCCTGGCGGAGAACCCTCTCAGCGAGTTCGTTTGCTGCGCTGGGGGTGAGCTCCTGGTAGAGCTCGAGCCTAGGGTCGCCGAAGACCTCCTGGAGCACCATGAGCCAGGTTCGGGCTCCGGGTTTCCTGTTCTCCGAACCGGTGACCACCAACCGCTCCTTCGCCCGGGATAGCGCCACGTAGAGGAGACGGTGCCACTCGTGCTCGAGCCGCCCGTAGGCTTCCCCCCAGAGCTCGTCGTAGGCCTTTTCGCCTTTGAGGGCCACCTCTCCGCTCCCCGGGCGGATCAGCACTTCGGGCTTTCGGGGATCGAACTCCCGTCCGGCGTCGAAGACCAGCACCGCCCGGGCCTGGAGGCCCTTGGCGCTGTGAACGGTGGTGATCCAGAGGGTCTCGCCCTCGCCGGTGGCAAGACGGCCTTCCTCTCCGTGGGCACGGAGGCTTTCCAGCGTAGCGGCGGCCTCCGCCGGGTCGTCGATCCGGGCGACCCGGGCGAGGGCGTAGAGCACGCTGTCCGCGACCTGGGCGTCGAGCGTTTCCAGGTAGCCAAAGTCCTGGACGATCCGGGCGAGGGCGTGACCGGCGGGGTGGCGGGCGAAGGCCCCTTCGATCCGCTCTAGCCGCGCCCGGGCCTCGGGGTAACGCCCGGCCAGGAAGCCCGCGGGGTCGCTCTCGTTCAAGACCTCCCGGGCTTGGCCCAGGCTCAGACCCACGAACGGCCCGGTGAGGAGGGCAGCGAGCGTCGGGCGTTCGGCGTGGGTACCGGCGGCGTATCGCAACAGGTGCACGAGTTCCTGGACCTCGCGCAGTTTGAAGAGGTCGGTTCCGCCCTGCACCGCGTACGGGATCCCGAGGGCGTTCAGCTCGTTGACGAGGGGCAGGGCGTAGCGCCGCTGCTCGACCAGGACCATGATCTCGCGGGGCGGGATTCCCTGGGCGATCCAGTGGTAAAGGATGGCGGCGGCGAGGCGGGCCTCGACCCCCCGGGCGGCGGCCATGTCAAAGCCTTTGGGGCGCTTGATCTCAAAGATCCGGACCTTGGGGTCGCCCGGGCCCCGGCCGGTGACGGGGTCGGGGTGCTCAAAGCCCCGCACGCCGTTTTCGTGCATTGCCCCAACGTACCGGTTTAAGAACTCGGCCATCGCCGGGGGATGGCGGAAGGAGTCGGTCAGGCGCTCCGCGCCGTGCCGTCTGGCGGCGTCCACGAACCCTTCGGGCACGGCGTTCCGGAAGGCGAAGATCGACTGCTTGGGATCCCCTACCACCCGCACGTCGACCCCCGCCGCGGCGAGCCCCTCGAAGAGCGCCTGCTGCATCGGGTTCGTGTCCTGGTACTCGTCCACCAAAACCGCCCGGAGACGCTCGGCGACCCGGGCCACCGCCTTGGGGGTGCTCACCAGCCAGACCGCGAGGCGCTCGGCGTCGCCGGGGTGGAGGACATGCCGCACGCGGGCCTGGTAGACCGCGAGGGCCTCCCCGAAGAGCGCAAGCAGCGCAGCGCTTTGCTCACCCCTGGCCTGGTAGCGTTCCGCCAGGACCCGGCCCTTAAAGAGGTCGAGGAGCGCTTTTTCGGCGTTCTCGTCGAGAGGGAAGTCCCGCACCCGGGCCTGCCCCCGGGCGGCCTCCAGGAACCAGCCCTCGAGCCGGCCGGGATCCCCTACCGAGAGCCCCGGGTCGAGCCCCAGCAGGGGCGCCGCCAGCCGGAGCAGGAGCTCAGAGAAGCCGTGGATCGTGTCGAGTGGCGCCTCGAGCACCCGGGCGGCAAGCTGCTCCTGGCGACCGTTCAGGGAGGAGGGGAACGTTCCCCCCTCCACCTGACCCTTGCGGAGCGTCTGGTAAATGCGCGCTTTCAGCTCGGCGGCCGCCCGCCGGGTGTAGGTCACCGCCGCCAGGCGGTGCGGGGGATGATCTACGAGGAGCTCCAGGTATTCGCGGACCAGCCGGGTGGTCTTCCCGGTGCCGGCGCTGGCGCGGATAATCTTCACCCTTACCCTCCTTACGGTTTGCGGCAGATCGGCCGCAGGTTGCATTCCCCGCAGAGGCCGTAGACGGTCGCGTGCAGGGTTTCCCCGCGGCGGATGCGCTCGAGCTTTTCGAGCACCCCGGCCTCGACTTCTTCGCGCGGTGCGGGATACTTCCGGCTGGCGTAGAGCTTTTCGTTGTTTAGCCGGTAGGTGTAAACGGCGACGCGGTAGCCCTTTTCAGCGAGCGCGGCGGCCGCGAGGCCGTCCTCGGGTTCGGGCTCGTAGTCGTACCCGGGGAAGACGAGATGCAGCCGGTCGTATTCATCCTGGACCAGCACCGGGACCGTGGCCCGGATCGGCGCGCCATCGAGCGTGGTTTGAAACCGGTAGCGGCGGATGACCCGCTTGGGCTCGACCTCGAGCCCGAGAAGTTCAAGGAGCTCCCTGTCGCCGCCCTCCTCGAGCACCCGATAGAACGGCTTGGGTTCCCGCTTTTCCAAAAGGTCCCGGAAGAGGTAGCGGGTGGCGCAGAGGCCGGCCATTTTGATCGCGTCGAGGGAGCGGGGGGCGAAGCCCTCGAGGCCGGCAGGCGGCGGGCCGTACGTTCCCCGGTACACCGGACGGGGCGCCACGGCCCAGGGGACGGTATCCGGATCGGGGAAGAGGAACGGATGGGGATCCTCGAGCCCGCCTCCGCTGGAGCGGTGGGCGGTGATCGTGAGCGTTTCCCCGGCGCCCCGGAGCTCTTCGAAGAAGCGGTCGGTCTGGTCCCGAAAGCGGTAGGGAAGGCGGTTCTCCGAGAAGACCCGCTCCAGCGCAGTGCGCTTCTCTTCGGGGAAGAAGAAGTCCTCCACCGTGCGGTAGGCGTACTGGCTCGCCGTCGCCCCGGCGAGGAAAACGCGGAGAAAGCGCCGGCCCGCGAGCCGCTCGGGGCTGGTGAACACGATCCCCGCCTCCGGGGGACGGACCCGGAGGTCTTCGAGCAGGTGCCGCCACCAGGTCCGGACCCCGTCGCCGTCGGAGGCCGCCCGCACCGCCCGGTAACCGGCGCGGAGCAGGGCCTCGGCGCTTTCCGCTCGCTCGAGTCCGAGGAACGAAAGCACCCCTTCGACCCAGTTGGGATCGGGAGTTCGGGGGTCGAGGCGAATCCTCACCTCTTCCCAGCGAGCCCGGGTCTCCTCCCCGACCAGGCCGAGCGCGTGTTCGAGGACCTCCAGCCCGCCGGCGCCCCACTCGCCGAAGAGCGCGGCGAGGGGCCCGAGCCCCTCGATCCGCCGCAGGGCTCCGGCGGTGGGGAAGTCGACGAGCCCGAGCGCTTCGTAAAGCGTCGCCGCGGCGGCATCCACCTCAACGAGCCGAAGGAGCTCGTCGGCGAGCGCCACCCCGAGCGACCGGGCCACCTCGCGGTAGAGCGGGGCCAGGCCCTCGGGAACGACGACGGCGATCTCCGCGGGGTGGACACCCGCCTCCAGCGCCCGCAGCGCCTCGGTGAGTACGAAACGGGCCTCATTGACCGGGTTGTCGAGGAGGAAGTGCCGGGTGGGGAGCTCGCGTTCGGGCAGTGTCTGGATCCCGGACAGCCCCGGGACGGGGCGGGGAAGGGTGAGCAGGACCCGGACCCCATTCGCGGAAAGTCGTTCCAGGAACCTGAGCTCGAGCGGGGTGACCTCCCGGAGTCCGTCGAGGGCGAAGAAGGCGAATTGCGGGTTATGGCCCTCCTCGAGGGCGCGGATCGCCTCGAGGCGGCGGTCGTCCAGGTCCTGGATGCCAAGCTCCCTGAGGCGCTCCTCGTACTGCCTGTAGACGGCCTTGAGCTCCTCGGTGAAGTCGTCGAAAGGCTCGACATTTTCGGGTCCGAGGCCGTACCGCTTCAGCTCCCCGATCGCCCCGGCGAAGAGCCGGGCGCGCCCCGGTGTGCGCTCGGTGAGGAGGCTCGCCACCGTCACCAGCCGGTCGGTGCGGTCAAAGGGTTCGGCCAGGCGGCCCGCCGCCGCCAGGATCTCGGTGTAGACGGCCTGGAGGTGGCGGACCTCGACGCCAAGGACCGCCCCCGCCTCCAGCGCCAGCCGGCGGGTCAGGTGGCGCCAGGCCGGGGGGAGGGTGGCGATCACCCCGGGGTGCCCCTCCCGGGCGGCCTCGATCGCCGCTTTCAAAACCGCGCGGGTCTTCCCCGCGCCCGGGGGTCCGATAAGGACGTTCATAGCTCTCCTCTCCACCATAAGTGCCGGGGCGGGCGCCTCCCCGGTCATGCGACCCGGAGAGGCGCGGGGGGGGTAGGGCCGAGCACCCGGCGAAGGGGATCCCGGTTCAGCCAGAGGCAATAAGGGTTCAGGCTGTGCAGGACCCCGAGCAGCGAAAGCAGGCGCTCGGGGGGCAGCTGCTCGAGGTGGTCCCGTAGCCTGTCCTCGGGGCCGAGGTACCAGAGCCCCTCCCCGTTCTGGAAAATGCTCACCTCCGGAGAGCAACCGGGAACGCCGACCGTGGCCAGGGGTCGCCGCGGTATGGCAGGGGGACCTGGAACACGTTTTCACCTCCCTAGGCCGCCTGGGTTCTCCGGTTTGAACGCCTCCTGCGCCATCGCTGGATGTCTTCGACCGCGGCGCGGTCCGGGAACTGCCCCCAGGATCAAGCACCGGCGCAGACCGTTGGGGGGCGAGCTCGGCGGCGTAGAGCCCGCCGGTCTCTGCCAGCCACGACACCCGCCAGGGAAGGTCCGGCTCGGCGAGGTGCCGCCACCGGACCCCGAAGTCCACCCCCGCCGACGCCCGCCGGCGGGGGTCCGCGAGGAACGTCTCGCAGTCGTGCAGGGTTGGCTTCATCGCGCCTCCTCCCCCGCGCCCACGCGGAGCCCGAGCCGCCGCAGGAGCGAGCGGGCCCGCATCGTGGTAAACTCCAGGCGCGACAGCGGGACCCCCTTCGCCCGGGCTACCTCGGCGACGAGCTGCTTTGGCGGGAACCGCTTCCCGGCGGCCTCTGCCCAGTGCTTGCGAATCGGCTCGGGCTCGAGATGCCGCGCGACCGCCTCGACCTCGTCCCGGCAGACCTCAAGGACGCGTCCGGCGACCCTCGCCCGGACGCACGGCCGGTCCTCCCGGTCGGCGCGGCCGTGGGGGAACCCGAGCTTCCTGAAGAAAGCGACGGCGCTCATCGTCTGGAAGTCGAGCCGGTGGAGGGGGACCCCCTTCGCCCGGGCGACCTCGGCGAGCGCCTGCTTCGGCGGAAACCTCCGGCCCCCGACTTCGACCCAGTGGGTCTGGACGGGCTCCGGCTCGACCCTGGCCAGGATGCGCTCGACCTCGTCCCGGCACGCCTCGATGGCTTGTCCGGCGACCGTCGCCCGGACGCACGGGACCGAGCGCGCGAGCCCTGCGAGCAGAACTAGAAAAGCCTTGAGCACGGTTTTCACCTCCGTACACTTACACTACTACCACCTATAGTTCTATCCTGCCAACCCTTTGGCAGATTGTCAGGTGTTAATCTATTCCGGGGTGGTGCCCGTGGCTACCGCGCTTCTCCTCTCCAAGGAGAGCCCCCGCGAGATTGACCTCTTCGCCCTCTGGCGGTGCATCCACGGGAAGGGCAGGTTTGTCGCCGAGGCCCGAAGGCGCCTCGCCGCCCACGCCGAGGCCGGGCGGCTCGTCTGCAAGCGGTGTCGCTGCCCGGTCCAGCCCCGGCTCTTCGAGCACCGTGCCTGGCGGTTCGTCCACGCCCGCCCCCAGAACGCCTGCGACCTCGAGGGCTCCGAGGTCCGGGGCCTGGTCAAGTGGGAGCTCGGCCGGGAGCTCCTCCGGGAGCGGGTCTACGAAATCTGGGAGGAGGGCCGGAGCCCCCGCACCGCCCGCGAGTACCTCCGGGACGTGCGCCTCTTCGCCCGCTGGCACGCCGATCGCCACCGGAGCGAGCCGGTCTGGGACCGTGTGACCCCGGCCCAGGTACGGGCCTTCCTTGCCGAGCGCGGGGCCTCGCCCGCGCGGACCCACCGGCTCCTTGCGAGCCTCGCGAAGTTCTACCGCTACCTCGCCGAGGTTGAGGGCCTGCCCATCGTGCGGGACCCCACCGCCCCGGTCCGGCGTCCCAAGCTCCCCAAAAGGCTCCCCACCTACCTCACCCCCCAGGAGGTGGCCCGGCTCCTGCAGGCTGCTTACAAGAACCGGTCGCCCAAGCAGGGTCTCCGGGACTGGGCCCTTCTCGCGTTTCTCTACGGCACCGGCCTTCGCCTATCCGAGGCCCTCGCCCTCACCTACCAGGACGTGGCCTACCAGGACGGCGTGCCCCACGCCATCACCGTGAAGGGCAAGGGGGACAAGGAGCGGGTGGTGGTGCTCTCCCCCACCGCTCAGCGGGCCCTCCACCAGTGGCTCAAGCACCGGAACCTGGAGGGCTCCCCGGTGAGCCCCTACATCTGGAGCCACACCTCGGGACCCAGGAAGGGCGAGCCCTTCTCTCCCCGCACCGTGCAGGCCATGCTCAAGAGAGTGGCCCGCCGCGCGGGGCTCAAGAACTGGGAGAAGCTCACCCCCCACAAACTCCGCCACTCCTACGCCTCGACCCTCGTCGAGGCCGGCCGCTCCATCGCCGAGGTCAAGGAGCTCCTAGGCCACAGCTCTATCGCTACCACCCAGGTCTACGTCCACATAAGCCGCAAGCGCCTCGAAGAGGCCGCCCGAGCCTTGCCAGACGTTTTGGCTTAATGAGGCCATTCCGGCACGCTAAGCTTTGCTTGGGGCCACGGTGGGGGTATCAGGCTTGCAGGGTGAGCCCTACGGGCTGACCGGGGTCGAGATAGTAGGTCACCCCGCAGGAGCAGGCTTTTGGGGCCGTCCTCGATCTCTACGCATTGCAACCCCCGTTTGCTTCCCCACGAGCACTGAAGCCGAGGTAGCAAACGAAGAAGGTATAGAGGCTGCATGCTTGCTGCTGGGTTGAGAGGGTGCCGCACGCTCTCCCCTCCCGAGAACGAAAAGCTCTTTGCCGCCAGGCTCCCCATGACACTCCCTGTAAGAAAGCCCCGAACCGCACCAACACGGGTCACTCGGACCAACTTGATTGAGATCAGAAGGGTTATGGCCTGCCTCTGGTCCCCACCACACCCCCGTTGCCTCCCACAGCTCTGCATTGGCCAACCAAATGGCGGCGTATTCAACAATGCGCACCGCCGTGTGCTCCTCCCAGGACCACGAGTCAATATGCGGAGCCATGACACAGGCAAAGCGGGGATTGTTCTCCGGGATGGAGGGGTAGAACTGGCTGAGATCTGGCCGAAACCAAGTGTGCGGGGGCGGATTCTTTGTGTGACGCAACCATTGAACGTAGACCAACGGAATTGCTGGCGGCTCCAAGTAGAAGATTTCAACGTAGTGGGTGCGCCCTTTTACCCCCATGGCCTGGGGTATAGATTCTACGTATCTTTTGAAGGCTGGTTCCAAGTGTCCGTCAGGAAAAACGATGACTTCGTGTCCGTTGTGCAAACACGAAGCCACAACACCCGGACTTACGTCTTCTGAAAATGGGCGCAAGTATCCCCGCCAAACCGCATGCCACTGGGGATAGGCGCGTTCAACCCACCGAAAGCCCGGAAAACGCTCCGCCATCGCCTTCTGGTGGCGGAGCTTAAGCATAGGGTCGCGCAAAAACCACGGAGCTTCTTGCGCCCCGTGGATCATCGGAAGGCCCACTCACCACCTCCAAAAGCATGCGGGGGTTTCACTGGAGGAACCACCCCGCGAACTCCTCCACGGCCATCTTTGGCATCGCACTTGCCCGGCCCCACGACTCGCCGATCCACTTCGTCGCCCTGAGAGTTGATCAAGTGGATCACATCGCCTTTGTTGTTGAGCCAAAAACGCCCGGGGTGCCCTGGGGGTTCCCGGTAGACATGGAGAAGGTTGGGGTCTGCTGCATCCCAGTGGGGTTCTCCGCCGCCGCTGTGCACGCGCACCCGCTGTCCGCTTCGTAGCTCAGGCAAGCCGTCGCCAAAGAAGTAGTACAAGGCACGGCGCTCGTCTGGTGTCCCTGGATTTACGAGGTGCTCCAGCCGGTAACCTTGAACGCCGTCTGAACCAACTCGGACCTCAACCCACTCTCGATTGGGATCGCGGTCCAACCCCGGAGGGTCGCTGCAAAGCCTCTCGATTCTTGCACTCATAATAGTGTTTCATCACCTCCTATAAGACCCTTGACTCACGTCAGGAGCCTTGCTACTATTCAGGATAGTACAGGACACGGAGAATGTCAAGTCTATGCTAATGACATCCAATGGTGATGAATGTTATTGGTGTAGTCTTTGAGGGGGGAATATGGATTATGACGAAAGGGTCATTTACAGCACGCTGGGGGCTTTGATAAAGGAACATCGCAACCAAAAGGGGCTAACTCAAGCAGAGCTAGCCAAAAAAGTCGGGCTTCCTCGAACTGGGATTGCCAATATTGAAGCGGGAAGACAGCGGTTGTACCTCCACACACTGATCAACATCGCGAACGCGCTTGACATCAACATCTGCTCAGTGATCGATCAAATCAAGCCGGGGCCTCAGCAACGAACGGGGTCTATACCTGTGCTTCACGCAAACCGGGAGGCCGACGAAGGCGATTTCGAAAGCATACGAGCAGCGCTCGACCAAGTAAAGAAGGGGGGCAAACATGAGCGCCAAGCCGCAGTGGGAAAAGGTAAAGCAGAAAGCAAGGGAGCTTCTCAGTAGCGCCCAAAAAGCCAACCCGACGCTTGCGCAACCTCCGATACGGGTAGAGCAAATAGCTAGGGAAGTCTTAGGTATCAACATTATCAAAGCCCCTCTAGACGACGATTTGTCTGGATTCCTCTATCTTCAAGGCGACAGTGCCATCATTGGTGTCAACAAAAAACACCACGTTCACAGGAGGCGTTTTACGGTGGCTCACGAGTTGGGGCACCTCCTTCTACATAGAGAAGGAACAAAAAAAGAGGGGGCTTTCATCGACAAAACGCCGCTTGTTCTAAGGCGGGACCCCTTATCCAGCGCAGGCGTTGATCCCCTGGAGGTGGAGGCCAATGCCTTTGCAGCCGAGCTGCTCATGCCTCGAGAACTCGTTGAGGAAGATTTTGATCGCCTGCTGGAGAACCCCTTGCTTGGTGAGGAAGAGATCGTGAAGAACTTGGCCAAAAAGTACAAGGTCAGCGAACAGGCCATGGCTATTCGTCTAAGTCAACTTGGATACATAGGGGGGTTCTACTAGAGGCCCCTTTCCAATTGTTTGTCTCCGTCGCTCACGCCGCCCCCTCCCCACCCAAGGGATGGGGTGGCCTGCCTGCGCTAAGGCCTGCGCTGCGAAGGCAAGCGCGAACACCATGCAAGCCCCTGCCGGAGGGCGCTTCGCCCTCTCCATCACCGCCCCCCGAGGCGCTCCTCATCTTCGGTGGTGCCGGGCGATCAACCTGAGCCCTCTGTATTCCCCGGTCCCGTCCCATTACCGCACCGCGAGAGTCGCCCCCGTGTCTGGGTCCAAAAGCGGGTGGAACCTGTCGCTTTCCCAAGCATGGGGCCGGTAAGCGTAGAGACAATGAAGCGCCCGGCGCGTTAGATTAAGGGCTCAGCAGCTTCATTAACTGCTACGCTGGGTGCGGTTGCACGCGAAAAGGGTGCTAAGCCCCTAGGCCCATCGCTCAGGCCGGAAGGCCTCCCCCAAGAGGGATTTTTCAAGCCGCTCAAGTGCGGCACGGCTCTCCTCCTGGGCTTTCTGGATGCGCCGGGCTTCTTCCTCGAAGGTCTCGATCTCTTCCACGATGCGGCGTTGGGTTTCGAGGGGAGGCAAAATAACCTCAAGACTTCGAAGCATGGTGTAGTGCTTCACGAAAACGATACCACTTTGACCCTCTTGGACTCCACAACTTCCAGCGGCGTCCGGTAGCCCAACGCCTGGTGCAAACGCCGGGTGTTGTAGAAGTGCCGGTACTCGTCCAACGCTCGCTGCAGTTCCAAGGGGTCT
>WFXV01000241.1 GCA_015490435.1 Thermaceae bacterium | reverse complement strand
TCGGAGATGTGTATAAGAGACAGATTATGGGCTCTTGCTCTCGGCGCTCGGAGCCGGGGGGCTCTTGGCCTCGCTTTTCTTCACCCGGATCCAGCTCGCGTCGCCCCTTGGGCTTGCGCGGGCGGGCGTGCTGCTCCACGCGGTCGGTGACCTGGCGCTTTGGCTCGGGCGAGGGATGGCGGTGTACCTGCCTGCGGGGTTTTTGAAGGGGGTCGCGAACTCGGTCTTCAGCCTCGGCCTCGACACCGAGCTGCAAAGAAGGCTCCCCGCCGGGGTCCTGGCCCGGGCGTTCTCGCTCGGCTGGGCCCTCGGGAACCTGGGACAAGTGATCGGGGCCGGTGCCTTCGGCCTGCTGGCCCCGGCGACCGGCCCCCGGGTGCTTTTGCTACTTTCCGCCTTGCTCGCGCTCTTGGCCCTGGCGCCGCTCGGGCGAGCGGGGGCGACGCCCCGCCGCCAGGGTTAGACCCGCACCTTCTCCTCGATCACCCGGGCGACGTGGTGGGCGAGGTTTTCGAGCGGGACCCGGCCGAGCACGTCTTCGAGGAAGGCGGCGACCAGGAGGTTTTCAGCGCTCGGGCGGGGGATGCCCCGGGTCTCCAGGTAGAAGAGCTGCTCCTCGTCGATCGGCGCGATCGAGGAACCGTGGGAGCAGCGCACGTCGTTGGCGGCGATCTCGAGCTGGGGCACGCTCTCGACCCGGGCCTTACGGGAGAGCAGGAGGTTTCGGTTCGTCTGGTAGGCGTCGGTCTTCTGGGCGCCGGGCTCGAGCTTGATCAGCCCCTGGTAGACGATCGTCCCCTCGTCCTTGGCCACGCCCTTGTAGTAGACGTCGCTCCGCGCGTGGGGGGCGACGTGGTGCTGCAGGGTGTAGTGGTCGTGGTGCTGGTCGCCGGCGGCGAAGTAGACCCCGAGCATCTCGGAGTCGGCGCCGGGGCCGAGGAGCTCCGAGCCTACCTCGCTGAGGGCGAAGCGGGCCCCGAGGTTCACCGCCAGGTCCTTGAGGGCGGCGTCCTTTTCGAGCAGGGCCCGCTGGCGGTAGAGGTGGTGGCTCGCGCGGTTCTTGGTCTGGACGTTGGCGTGGACGAGCCTTGCCCCGGGCCGGAGGATGAGCTCGGTCATCCCAACGTGCACCGCCTCGCCCTCGGACTCGGAGAGGTGCTCCTCGGCGTAGGCGAGCCGGGCGTGGTCGTCGAGCAGGATCAGGGTGCGGGAGACCTCGAGCTCCTCCGCCTCGCTCACGAAGAAGGCGGCGAGGGGTTTCTCCACCTCCACCCCCGCGGGCACGTAGACGAAGGCACCGTAGGTCCAAAGCGCCGCCGCCAGCGCCGGGATCTTGTCCTCGGCGTTGCCCTTCTGCCGGGCGGGGATCGCCTTGTAGAGGTTCGCCTCGACGAGCTCGGGGTGGCTTCTTAGGGCCTGGTGCAGGCTCGTGAGCACGACGCCCTTTTCCTCGAGCTCAGGCGCGAGCTCGGCGTAGACCAGGTCCGGGCCCAGGAAGACCAGGAACCCGGCGAGGTCGGCGTCGGCGAGGCGCTTCCTCACCACCGCCGGCAGCGCGTCGCGGGAGAGGCTGCGCTCTTTGGGCAGCGCCAGGGGCAGGTCGAAGGGGACGTTCTTCAGCCGGCCGGCGGCGTAGCGCCAGGGCTCGGTCTTGCGGTCGGGCCAGGGCACCGCCTTGAAGACCGCGGCCGCCCCTTTCCGGGCCTCCTTGAGCCAGCCGGGCTCGCCCAGCCGTTCGGCGAGCTTTTCGGGGTTTGCGGGCAGGACCTCGATCATCCCACCGATCCCTCCATTTCGAGCTCGATCAGTCGGTTCAGCTCCACCGCGAACTCCAGGGGCAGCTCCTTGGTGACCGGCTCCAGGAATCCGCGCACGATGAGCGCCGCCGCCTCGTCCTCGGAAAGCCCCCGGGTCTCGAGGTAGAAGATCTGGTCGTCGGCGAGCCGGCTCACCGTGGCCTCGTGCCCGATCTGGGCGGTTTCGTTCTCGATCTCCATGTAGGGGTAGGTGTCGGTCTTGGACTCGGGGTCGATGAGGAGCGCGTCGCACTCGACGTTGGCCTTGGCTCGGTCGGCCCTCGGGCTCACCTTGACCAGGCCGCGGTAGCTCGCCCGGCCCTCGCCCTTGCTGATCGACTTGGAGACGATCCGGCCCGAGGTGTCCTCGGCCTGGTGGATGAGCTTGGCGCCGGTATCCAGGTGCTGGCCGGTCTTGGCGAAGGCGATCGAGAGCACCTCGCTCCGGGCGCCGCGCCCTTTCAGGATGGTGGAGGGGTACTTCATCGTCACCTTGGAGCCCAGGTTGCCGTCCAGCCACATGTGGTAGCCGCCCTCCTCCACTACCGCCCGCTGGGTGACTAGGTTGTACATGTTGGTGGGCCAGTTTTGGATCGTGGTGTAGCGGGAGTGGGCGTTTTTGTGAACGTAGATCTCGATCACCCCGGTGTGGAGCGCCTCGGTGGTGTAAAGGGGCGCGGTGCAACCCTCGATGTAGTGCACCTTGGCGCCCTCGTCCACGATGATCAGGGTGCGCTCGAACTGGCCGAACCCGGCGGTGTTGACCCGGAAGTAGGCTTGGAGCGGCACCTCGACCTCGACCCCGGGGGGCACGTAGACGAAAGAGCCGCCTGACCAGACCGCCGAGTTCAAGGCGGCGAACTTGTTGTCGGTGGGGGGGACGAGCTTGGCGAAGTACTTTTTGAAGAGCTCCTCGTACTCCTTGAGCCCCTCCTCGATGGAGACGAAGATCACGCCCTGGCGCTCGAGCTCCTCCTTGACCTTGTGGTAGACCACCTCGGAGTCGTACTGCGCCCCCACCCCGGCGAGGACCTTCTGCTCCGCCTCGGGGATCCCGAGCCGCTCGTAGGTCTTCTTGATCTCCTCGGGGACCTCGTCCCAGCTTTCTGCTGGGCCCTTGGCCGGGGGCTTGACGTAGTAGTAGAACTCGTCGAGCTTTTTCTCGAGCTCCGAGAGGTCCGGGCCCCACTTAGGCCAGGGGAGCTTAAAGAAGGTCTCGAGCGCCTTCAGGCGGAACTCGGTCATCCAGGCCGGCTCGCCCTTGGCCTCGGAGATCTTCTTCACCGTCTCGGGGGTAAGCCCTTTGAGGGCGATCTCGGGCTCGATCTCGTCCCGAAACCCCCAGCGGTAGTCGTCGGCGATGTGCTTTAAGTCCTCAGGCACCCGCCACCTCCGCCTTGAGCCAGTCGTAGCCGCGCTTTTCGAGCTCGAGCGCGAGCTCGGGACCGCCGGTCTTCACCACGCGCCCATCCATCATCACGTGCACCACGTCGGGGACGATGTAGTTGAGGAGCCGCTGGTAGTGGGTGATGACGAGCGCCGCGAACTCCGGCCCCCGCATCGAGTTGACCCCGCGGGCCACCACCTTGAGCGCGTCGATGTCGAGGCCGGAGTCGGTCTCGTCGAGGATCGCGTAGCGGGGACGGAGCACGAGGAGCTGGAGGATCTCGTTCTTCTTCTTCTCGCCGCCGGAGAAGCCCTCGTTCAGGTAGCGGGAGAGCACCGATTCGTCCCAGTCGAGGAGCTCGATCGCCTCCTTGAGCCGGGCGTAGAACTCGGCGATCGGGGGCTCCTGGCCGAGCCTTTCTTTAAGCGCGAGCCTGAGGAAGTTCGCGACCTGCACCCCGGGCACCTCGACCGGGTACTGGAACGCGAGGAAGAGCCCTTTGCGGGCGCGCTCGTCGGGGGTGAGCTCGGTGATGTCCTCTCCGTCCAGAAGGATCCGCCCCTTTTCCACCTGGTAGTTGGGGTCGCCGGCGATCACCTTGCCGAGCGTGCTCTTTCCGGCGCCGTTCGGACCCATGAGGGCGTGCACCTCGCCGAGGGGCAGGACGAGGTTCACGCCCTTCAGGATCGTCTTGCCTTCGTGGGAGACCCAGAGGTCTTGGATTTCGAGTCGGTTCGCCATTCCGCCCTCCTCAGGGCGGAGTCTAGCGCCAAATCCCCGTAATGTCTAGTGGAGAAGTCAGGATAGTCGGGATAGCGCTCGCTCCAGGTCCTCGAGGAGGCGCTCGGTGGGCTCGAGCCCGAAGTGGATCCGCACGAGGCCCTTCGGGAACCCGTAGGCCCGGGCCACCCGGGGCTGAGCAAAAAGCGGCAGCACCAGGGACTCGTGCCCGCCCCAGGAGACCCCGACCTTGAAGTGGCGGAGCCGGTCGGCGAAGGAGCGGGCGGCGGCCTCGTCGGCGAGCTCGATGGAGACGAGGCTGGCGCCGTGCTTCAGGTACTTCTTCGAAAGGGGGTCGTCCTCGGCCCAGTAGACCCGCCGGACCGCGGGGTGGGCTTTCAAAAGCGCCGCCGCCCGGGCGGCGGTCTCGCGGTGGGCCTTGAGCCTGAGCTCGAGGGTGCGAAGCCCCCGAAGGAGCAGCCAGGCCTCGAAGGGGGCGAGCTTGGCCCCGAGCAGCATGTAGGGCTCCTTCAGCGCCCGAACGAGTTCGGCCCGCCCCGCCGCCACCCCCGCGACCACGTCGGAGTGGCCGGAGAAGTACTTGCTCGCCGAGTGGAGCACGAGGTCGGCCCCGTGGGAAAGGGGCCTGGAGAGCACGCCGGCGGTGTAGGTGGCGTCGATTAAGACCAGCGCCCCCTCGGCGTGGGCGGCCTCGGCGATGGGCTCGAGGTCGAGGACCTCGAAGGTGTAAGAGGCCGGGGACTCGAGGTAAAGGAGCCGGGCCCCGGGGATTGCCCGGAGGAACCCCTCGGTGTCCCGGGTCTCCACGAAGGTGGTCTCGACGCCGAAGCGGGCGAGGATGCCGGTGAGCAGGTTGTGGGCGCCGGCGTAGACCGGCCGGTTCGCCACCACCCGGTCCCCGGGCCTTAGGAAGGCGAAGAGCGCCGCCGCGATCGCCCCCATCCCGCTGGAAAAGGCCCGGGCCGCCTCGGCTCCCTCGAGCCGGGCGACCTCGGATTCGAAGAGGGCGACGGTGGGGTTCTTGCCCCGGGTGTAGTAGGGCGCTTCTTCCGCCACCGCCCGCTCGAACTCCGCCACGGTGTCGAAGCCGAAGAGCGAGGTCTGGAAGATCGCCGGCGCTGCCTCGCCGAAGAGGGGTTCGTCGTAGGAAGCCATCGCCCCTTCAGCTTACGAGGCGGGCACGACCAGGTTCCCGCCGGAGCGCTTGGCTTGGTAGAGGGCGCGGTCGGCGCGTTCGATCAGCCCGCGGGCGTCCTCGCCGGGGCGGGCCACCGCGAGCCCCACGCTCACCGAGACCGGCACCCCGTCGAGGGTCTCCCGGGCGATCGCCCGGCAGAGCCGGTCGGCGACCCGGCGGGCGGTTTCCGGGTCGCAGTCGTAGAGCAGCACCGCGAACTCGTCGCCGCCGATCCGGGCGGGGAGATCGCCGGCGCGGGTCTCCCGCTCCAGGTGGGCGGCGACCAGGGTGAGCAGCCGGTCCCCGGCCAGGTGGCCGTGGCGGTCGTTGACCTGCTTGAGGCCGTCCACGTCCACCATCAGCACCGCGGGGAAGCGCTCCGAGCGGGCGCTGCGGCGGAGTTCGCTCTCCACCGCCTCAAGAAAGCGCCGCCGGTTGGCGAGCCCGGTGAGCGGGTCGGTGCGGGCTTCCCTTTCGGCCTGCTCCGCCCGGGCGGCCCGCACCCCCATCTCGAAGATCATCGTCGAGAGCACGAGCAGCGCGGTTTGCGAGAGCAGCCACTGGAGGTGGATGTTCAGGTGCTCGAGGCTGAAGCCGTGGGTGCGGGTGACCTGAAGGTAGGCCACGGTGCTCACCAGCACCATCAACGCGAAGTAGCGGGCGAGGAAGCGCTTGGCGGCCTCCGGCGGGAGGGCGACGTAGACCCCGGGATAGATGACCGCGGTCCAAAGGAGCGAGGGCCAGAGCCCCTCGTCGGCCAGGTGCAAGAGCGCCAGGTAGACGGTGTAGAGCAGGAAAACGCCCACCGTGCGCACGGTGAGCAGGGCGATCCGCTCGATCGGGTCCCTTCGGATCCGGTTCGCCAGGTACAAAAACCACACCGCCAGGGCGAAAAGCGCGTAATCCTCGGGTTCGCGGCCGCGGGTGATGTAAAAACCGATCGCCGATCCGGCGGCGCCCACGAAGAAGAGCACGAGGAAAACGAGTCTTCGGTAGGAAAAACCCTCGTCCCGCATGCCTTACCCCCTAAGCTTACCGGTTTCGCGGTAGGCTCGGGGGGTGGCGGCGTACCTTTGGGTTTTGCTCGGGGGCGCGCTCGGCGCCTTGCTGCGCTATTTGCTGGCGGGGGCGGTGCAGGGCGCGAGCGGCAGCCTTTTTCCCTGGGGCACGCTTTTTGTGAACGTGCTAGGCAGCTTTTTGCTCGGCTACTTTTACGAGGCCGCGCTCCGATCGGCGGTGAGCCCGGAGTTTCGGGCCTTTTTCGCGGTTGGGGTGCTCGGGGCCTTCACCACCTTCTCCACCTTCAGCTACGAGACCCTGGGGATGCTGCGCGAGGGGGCGACGTTCTCCGCGCTGCTTTACGGCCTCGGCTCGCTGGTGCTGGGGGTGGGCGCGGCCCTCGTGGGCGTTTGGCTTGGGGGTAGGTAGCCGTGGGACTGAAAGGGGAGGCCAAGCTGCTTCGGATCTTCGTGGGCGAGTCGGACCGCTACCAGGGTCGGCCGCTCTATGAGGCGATCGTCTTGAAGGCGCGCGAGGCGGGGCTCGCCGGGGCTTCGGTCTTCCGGGGGATCATGGGCTTTGGTGGCCACTCCCGGATCCACACCGCCCGGGTCCTTAGGCTCTCTGAGGACCTGCCCGTGATG
Organism: Thermaceae bacterium; assembly: GCA_015490435.1. Classification (GTDB taxonomy): domain Bacteria; phylum Deinococcota; class Deinococci; order Deinococcales; family Marinithermaceae; genus WFXV01. Next base: position 6,639 of record WFXV01000241.1, on the reverse strand, counting down.
ATCGAGATCGTGGACGCCCCTGAGAAGATCGAGGCGTTCTTGCCCACCCTCGACGCGATGATCACAGAGGGGCTCGTGACCCTCGAGCGCGTCGAGGTGGTCTGGTACCGGGGGCGGGAGACGGGATAAAATACGGCCGCTATGAAAAAGTTTGCGGCCATTGGGGTTTTGCTGCTCGGTCTCGCGCTGGCCGGCGTGGGCGCCATCGCCGACGCCCTCTACGTCGCCTTCATGGCCAAGGTTCCGGCGGTGGCGCCGAAGGTCGCCACCCTCGAGGCGGCCTACCGGGTCCAGGACGCCTTCGTCGAGCGGCTCTCCGTGCCGCTCGGGCCGGTGGTGGGCTACAAGGTGGGCCTTACCAGCAAGCCGGTGCAGAAGAAGTTCGGCATCGACCACCCCTTGAGGGGCCAGCTCCTCGCCGGGATGCTCCTTGAGGACGGGGCCGAGGTGCCCGCCCGCTTCGGCGCCCGGCCGATCGCCGAGGCCGACCTGCTCGTTCGGGTCAAGGACGCCGGGATCAACGAGGCGAAGACGATCGCCGAGGTCTGGGAGCACCTGGACGCGGTGATTCCCTTCATCGAGCTCCCTGACCTCCTGGTCCGAAAGGGCGATCCCCTCACCGCCCCGGTGATCACCGCCATCAACGTGGGGGCCCGGCTCGGGGTGATGGGGGCGGAGATCCCCACCGAGCGGATCGCCGCCGGCGACCTCGCGGCGATGACTGTGCACGTCTACCTGGACAGCGAGGAGGTCATGGCGGTGCCCGGGAAGGCGATCCTCGGCCACCCCTTGAACGCGGTGCTCTGGCTCGTTCAGGACCTCAAGGCCGACGGCAAGGCTTTGAAGCCCGGCGACCTCGTGAGCCTCGGGAGCCTGGGGCGGCCGCTCGTGCTGCGGCCGGGCGCCGAGCTCCGGGTGGTGTACGAGGGGCTTTTCGGCAACCAGGAGGTCCGGGTCTTCTTCCAGTAGCGAAGGTGCGCCAGGGGGCGGTCCTTTCGGGGACCGCCCCTTAGGCTTTTCCCATGGCGCTGCCCCCCGGTCAGGTTTCCGTTCCCAAGCTGCCCGCCTTTACCTACGTGCCGCCCGCCGGGCTTCCCGCGCCCGAGGCCTACCGGTTCTGGGTGCGGGGGCGGGTGGCGCGGCCGCTTTCCTTGGGGCTCGCCGAGCTCGACGCGCTGGGATTTGTGCGGGTTTCCCACGACTTCCACTGCGTCACCGGCTGGACCCGGGAGGGGGTCAGCTGGGAGGGGGTACCGCTCGCTTCGCTCCTTGAACGGGCTGGCGTCCTTCCCGGGGCGAGGTGGCTCCTCGCCTTCGCCTACGGCGCCTACACCGCAGCGATGCCGCTCGCGGAAGCCCGAAAGCCCGGCGTGATCCTGGCCCGAAAACTCGGGGGCGAGCCCCTGCCCGAGCCCTACGGCGGGCCCCTGCGCCTGGTGGTGCCCCACCTTTATGGCTGGAAGAGCGTCAAGTGGCTGATGGGGATCAAGCTCCTCGAGCACTACGAGCCCGGCTACTGGGAGGCCCGGGGCTACCACCCGAGGGGCGATCCCTGGCGGGAGGAGCGCTACGGCTAAGGGGGGCCAAGAAGCCAGCGGGTCTCGGCCAGCAGGGTCTTCGCGAAGCGGTCTTTTCGCCGCTTGAGCGCCTCCCACTCCGCCCGGGTGTAGACCAGGGCGTCGGCGGGGACCGGGAGGTCCTCCAGGGGGAGCCGGGTCGCGCGGAGCGGCGGGGGGAGGTCGGAAGCCTCGACGACCACGACGAGGTCGAGGTCGCTCCCCACCCCGGCGTCGCCCCGGGCGTAGGAGCCGAAGTAGCCGAGGGCGACGAGACCGGGCAGGTCGAGGCGCTTTGCCCAGCGTCCAAGCGCCGCTTCGACCTCACCCGGGCTCGGCCATTTGCGCACGGACGAAGTCAAGGATCGCACCGGCATGGCGGATCGCCTCCTCAGGTAGTGCTCAGCGGGGATGCCCTCGGCGAAGGCGTCGGGATAGCGGGTGGGCACGTAGTAGGCATCTAGGAACTTGGCCTCTTCGATCAGCCGCACGGGAACCTCGATCGGGAGCTCTTTCAGGAGCTTGGCCACGGTGTGGCCCTGGGCTTCCTGGCCAAGGTGGGGGTGGAGGGCCTTTAGGGCCTTTTCCGCCCCCTGCTGGGCGGCGAAGCAGGCTTGACCTCGCGCGCGAGGTGGGCGAGCTCGAGGTCGCGCTCGGCCTGGCGGAGCCAGTCCCCAGCCCGGGCCATGGTCTTAGCATACAGAGACGAATGCGCGTGGTTCTGATCGGGGGTACGGGGTTCTTGGGCACCCACGTGGCCCGCGCCCTCCTCGCCGCGGGGCACGAGGTTTGGGCGCTCTCGCGGCGGGGGCGGGGGCCCCTTCAGGAGGTCCGCTACCTGAAGGGGGACGCGGCGAGGAACCAAGGGCTCGCCGAGGCGGTGACCGGCACGGACGCGGTCTTCTACCTCGCCGGGATCATCCGGGAAGGCGAGCAAAGCTTCGAGGCGGTGCACGTCGAGGGCGTTCGGAGCGTGGTGGCGGCGATGCGGGAGGCGGGCGTGCGCCGTCTGTTGCACGTGAGTGCCCTCGGCGCCCGGCGGGGGACGAGGAGCCGCTACTTCGAGACCAAGGCCAAGGGCGAGGCGATCGTTCGGGAAAGCGGCCTCGAATGGACGATCTTTCGCCCGAGCCTTGTCTTCGGCGAGGGCGACGAGTTCTTTGGGAAGATCCTCAAGGGGCTCGTGCGTATGCCGCTTCCCTTCATCCCCCTCGTCGGCTCCGGCGATTATCCTTTCCGGCCCGTCTGGGCCGGCGACGTGGCTGAGGCGATGGTCCAGAGCTTGAGAAAGCCAGAAACGATCGGCGAGGCCTACGACCTGGTGGGGCCCCGGGAATACACCTACCGGGAGCTCGTCTTGCTCGTGCGCGACGCCCTCTGTTCGAGAAAGCCCTTGCTCTCCCTCCCGGTTGGGTTCTTCGCCCTGCTCGCCCGGCTGCCCGGGGCCCCGATCACGCGGGACCAGCTCTACATGTTGCTTATGGGCAACACCGGAGACCCTGGCAAGATGCGGGCGGCGTTTTCGCTCGAGTGGCGGCCTTTGGAGGCGGAACTGCCGCGGATTTTAGGAGTAAAAAGTGCGTAGCTTCAGGTCCGCCACCTGGGCGATGTTTTCGAAGTGGCGATCCGCGTGCCAGAGCGCGAGCCCCCGAGTTCGGCGCTGGCGGCGGTGGCCAGGTCGGAAAGGGGAAGGGGGATCCCCTTTTCCTTGAGCGCTTGCCCGATCTCGCCGGCGCGAACCCATACGGCGGTGCCGCTTGGCGCCTCGGGGAGGGCAAGGAGCCCCTGTTTCAGCGCTTGAAACTCCTTTTTCGAACGCGTGCCCCGAAGAAGCTCGGCGGCCACCACCGGCGAAAGGTAAACCCGCATTTCCCGGAGCGCTTGCGCCAGCTCGGCTTGGACCTAGGGGCTGCCGCTTTCGCGGAGGAAGAGGCCCCAGACCGAGGTGTCGGGGAGGATCGCGTTCACGGCGCTTTGCGGTCGAGCTCGCGGTAGCCTTTTAGGTTTCCCAGGTCCCAGTCCACGGCGTCCGAGCCCGCGAGCTGGATGAGGCCCTGGATGCGCTTTTCGCGCACGTAGGCTCTGAGGGCGGTCTCGATGGCCTCCTTCTTGGTTCGGGCGCCGGTCAAGGCCTGCACTTCTTTCAAAAGCTCCTCGTCTAGGGCGACGCTGAGGCGCTTGGTCATGGTGCATTGATTTTGCACCACGTGCGGGTGCATCTAGGTGATGTGCCTTCGCGGCAGCCTCGGGGCGAGCAGGGTGGCGAGCTCGTAGTTGATGGTGCCGAGCGCCCGGGCCCGGCCGGTGAGGCTGGTTTTGGGGTCGAGGTCGGCGGTGACCGCCTCGAAGACCGCCTCCGGGGGCGGCGGGGTCTTTAGGCGCACGGTGGTCTGGTCCATGCTCACCCGGCCGACGACCGGGAGGTACGCTCCTTCCAGGCGCACGTAGCCCCGGTTCGAAAGCGCGCGGGGGAAGCCGTCGGCGTAGCCGAAGGGGAGGGTGGCGAGGATCTCGCCGCCCCTCGCCTTCCAGGTCAGGCCGTAGCCCACGCCGTGGCCTGCGGGGAGGGTCTTTACCATCGTGGCCTTTGCCTTCCAGCTGAGGATGGGCAAAAGCTCGCTTTCGAGGCTTTGGTCGGGGGGCAGGCCGTAGAGCGCGATGCCGGGGCGCACGAAGTCGAGGTCGGTGCCGATCCCGGCGAGGACGGCGGCGGAGTTCGCCGCGTGGAGGAGGTAGCGCTTTTTCAAGGGGCGGACGGCGGCGAGAAAGCGCCCGAGCTGGGCTCGGGTGAAGGCAAGGTCCTCGTCGGCGACGGCGAAGTGGGTGAAGATTCCCTCGACGAAGAGCCCGAGGCTTTCGAGCTCGGCGACGAACCCGGCGAGCGCCCCGGGGGGAACGCCGACCCTTCCCATGCCGGTGTCCACCTTGACGTGGACCCGGGCGCCGGGCCTTAAGGCCGCGAGGGCGCGGGCGGCCTCTAAGGTGGTAAGGGTGGGGATGAGATCCGCCTTGAGGGCGTCCTCGGCTTCGTCGGGGTGGAGGCTTCCGAGAAGGTGGATGGGGGCTTCGATCCCCGCGGCCCGGAGCTCGGCCCCCTCGCCGGCGGTGGCGACCGCGAGGCGGGCGGCCCCGAGCTCGAGCAGCCTTTTTGCCACCGGGACCGCGCCGTGGCCGTAGGCGTTCGCCTTGACCACGCCGATCACCCGGGTCTTGGGGGCAAGGCGCCGGGCGAGGGTCCGGTAGTTTTCCCCGAGCCTTCCAAGGTCAACCTCGAGCCAGGTAGGCCGCATGGCTCGAGTTTACGCGCCGGCCCCGGCGGGACACCTGTCCCCGCGCCCGGGCGCTAGGCTTTACCTAGCCGCGCCCGGATGATCCATGAATCCCTCCCTCCTGGCCCCGCCCCGCATGGGGCGGGTTGCCAAGTAGGATGGGGGCATGGCGATCTACACCCGAACCGGGGACGAGGGGCTCACCGCCCTGGTGGGGGGCGAGCGGGTCAAGAAGAGCACCTTGCGGGTCTCGGCCTACGGCACCGTGGACGAGGCGAACAGCGCCCTGGGGCTTGCCCGGGGGCTTTTGCCCGAGGCGGTGGCCGAGCTCGACCCCCTCTTCGACCGCTTGCAGCGGGCGCTCTTTGAGCTCGGGAGCGACCTCGCGACCTTGAAGAACAGCCCCGCCGAGCGCTACGTCGAGCGCATCCGGGAGGAGGACGTGGCCGCCCTCGAGGCCGAGATCGACCGGCTCGAGGCCGAGCTTCCTCCCCTCAAGCTCTTCGTGCTCCCCGGCGGCCACCCCGCCGCCGGCGCCTTGCACCTCGCCCGCACGGTGGTGCGCCGGGCGGAGCGGGAGGCTGTGGCGCTGGCGGAGCACGAGTGGGTCAACCCCGAGGCGCTCAAGTTTTTGAACCGGCTTTCCGACCTGCTCTTCGTCCTCGCCCGCTACGTGAACCACCGGCTCGGCGTCGAGGAGCCGATCTGGAGGTCCCGGCGGCAGTGAAGCGGCTGGTGCGGACCTACTGGCTGAGGCCGAGGCGGAGCCTCGCGAGCCTGCCGCCGGCCGGGCCCCGGGTGCGGGCGGTGCTCGAGGCCTTCCTCGAGCGCTTCCCGGAGTACGCGGGCTGCCTGACCTACAGCCAGTCCCCCCGCCGTCCCCGCTACCTCTTCGTCTACGTGGTCCACTGCGCGGGCCTCTTCCCCGAGGCCGCCCTCTACCTCGAGCACCTGCTTTCGGCCGCCTTCCCCGGCAGCCGCGTGCTCGCCTACGGGCGCCCTTTTCGGGAGCCCTCCGAGGGTTAAAAACCCCCCCTTCGGTCTTCCTCCTTTGCTAAAATGCGCTCCATGATCCTCCGGGTCATCCGCCGCTAGGTTGGGTTTTTCGGTCCGGCTTAAGGCGCTTCGTTTCCCCGAAGGGGAGGTTTTTCGCGGATGACCCGCTGGCGTTTCTTCAAAAAACTCGTAACCCTCGGCGAGACCTACCTCGCCCAGAACCTGGCCTACCGGGGCGAGCTCTTCTTCTGGGTGCTCTCCCAGAGCCTGCCCTTTCTCTTCCTCGCGCTCTGGGTCGAGGGCGGTCCCCGCCCCGACCGCGAGTACGTCCGCTACTACTTCTTCGCCTGGCTCCTTGGGCTTTTCCGCCCCACCTGGGTGGCCTACGAGCTCAGCTACGAGATCCGGACCGGCCGGCTCTCGCCGCTTTTGCTCCGGCCCTTTTCGCCGGTCCTTGACCACCTCGCCGCCACCCTCGCCCTCTCCCTGCTCTACCTGCCGCTCGGTTTGCCGGTCTTCGGCCTGCTTTATGCCCTTTTCCCCGGCTTCCTGGCGGGGGTTTCGCCCGGGGACGCGGGGGCCTTCCTCGGCTACTTGGCGCTCGGGTTCGCCTTCCACTTCGCCCTCGGCTGGCTTTTTGGCGCGCTCGCCTTCTTCCTGGAGCGAAGCGACAGCCTGCTCGAGCCCTACTACGGCCTGCTTTTCTTCTTCGGCGGGCTCGCCCTGCCGCTCGACGCGCTTCCCGAGGGGCTTTTGCGCGGGCTTTCCTGGACCCCGCTTCCCTACCTCGTCTACTACCCGGCGGCCCGGGCGGCGGG
>WFXV01000240.1 GCA_015490435.1 Thermaceae bacterium | reverse complement strand
CCCCTGGAGGCGCTCGGGCGCACCCTGCTTGCGGCCGCGCCCGCCGCGGTGCTCGCCGCCGGGCTTTCCGCTGGGCTCGTCTACCTGGCGGTGCGCTACCCGCGGTACGCCCTTTTCGAGCAGGTCGCTTTCCTGGGCTACGCGGTGCCGCCGACCGCGCTCGGGCTCGCCCTGGTCTTCCTCGCGCTCTACGGGATCCCTGCCCTTTACCAGACCCTGGCCCTTTTGGTCTACGGATACCTGGTGCATTTCCTCGCCGAGGCGATGGGACCGGTGCGGGCGGCGCTGGGGCTGGTGCCGAGGGGGCTCGAGGAGGCCGCCCGAACCTTAGGCGAGAGCGCTTTTGGCGCCTTTCGCCGGGTGGTCTGGCCGCTCTTTCGGGGCGGGGTTCTCTCCGGCGGACTGCTCGTCTTCCTGGGGGCGATGAAGGAGCTTCCCCTGACGCTGATGCTGGCCCCGATCGGCTACGAGACGCTGGCGGTGGCCACCTGGACCTACGCCGCCGAGGGCTTTTTGGTGGAGGCCGCCCCCTTCGCGCTGGTGCTGAGTGGGCTGGGCGGGGCGGCGGCGCTCCTCCTCTATGGAATCGGGGGGTGGCGGTGAAGCTGCTTGCGGTGGAAGACCTCTGGAAGCGGCGCGGGGGCGAGCCGGTCCTTCGCGGAGTCTCGCTCGCCCTCGAGCCCGGCGAGCTGCTCGCGGTGGTGGGGCCCTCGGGGGCGGGGAAGACCACTTTGCTCCGGGTGGTGGCGGGGCTCGAGCGCCCCGATCGCGGCCGCGTCCAGCTTTCCGGGCGGGACGTGACCGCACTGCCACCCGAGCGGCGGGGGATCGGCTTCGTCTTCCAGGACCTCGCCCTCTTCCCCCACCTCACCGTCTACGAGAACGTCGCCTTCGGGGTCCGCCGTGGCGCGCGGGAGCGGGTGGACCGGCTGCTCGACCTCCTCGGCCTGGTCGCCTTCCGGGACCGCTATCCGGAAAGGCTCTCGGGCGGCCAGCGGCAGCGGGTGGCGCTCGCCCGGGCCCTCGCCCCGGGCCCCCGGGTGGTGCTTTTGGACGAGCCCTTCTCGAGCCTCGACGCCGATCTCAGGGAGCGGACCCGGGAGGAGGTCGTCCGGGCCCTCCGCGCCACCGGCACCGCCGCCCTCTGGGTCACCCACGACCAGGAGGAGGCGCTCGCCCTCGCCGATCGGATCGCGGTGCTCCACGGGGGCCGGATCGTCCAGGTGGGGACCCCGGAGGAGGTCTATCGCCGGCCTAAGACCGCCTTCGTCGCCCGCTTTCTGGGGGCTGCGAACTTGATCCCCGGGGAGGCCGAGGGCGAGGAGGCCGAGACCCCCCTCGGGCGGATCCCCCTCGACCGGCCCGCCCGGGGGCGGGTGCTGCTCGCCGTGCGCCCCGAGCACCTTGAGCTCCTCCCGCCCACCGCCGAGACCGGGGTGCCCGCCCGGGTGCTCGGCCGGGCCTTCAAGGGGCACGACCTGACCCTCATGCTCGAGGCGGGCGGGCGAAGGCTCCGGGCGCAGGCGGACTACCGCCTGCCCTGGCGCGAGGGCGACGCGGTGCGGCTTCGGGTCCGCGAGCCGGCGGCGGTGCTTGAGGTCGAGGACACCGCCTTGCAGAATACGCGCCCCCTTCCCTATACTTAGAAAGCTTGGACGGCCCGGGGCGCCCCTGGCCCCGGGACTGGCCGCCTCCGGCCCGCTTTACGGGCGGCTTGGAGGCGGTTAAAATCGGGGCTTGGGCTTTGCTGCCCCGAAGGCTCTTTGAAAGACGGGGGCTTTTGCAGGAAGGGAGTGGTGCTTTGCCGACGATCAACCAGCTGGTCCGCTACGGCCGCAAGGTCAAACCGAAGAAGAGCAAGGTTCCGGCCTTGAAGGGGAGCCCGTTCCGCCGGGGCGTCTGCACCGTGGTGCGCACCGTCACCCCGAAGAAGCCGAACTCGGCGCTCCGGAAGGTGGCCAAGGTGCGGCTTACCTCGGGCTACGAGGTGACCGCCTACATCCCCGGCGAGGGGCACAACCTCCAGGAGCACTCGGTGGTGCTGGTGCGCGGCGGGCGTGTGAAGGACCTGCCGGGCGTGCGCTACCACATCGTCCGCGGGGTCTACGACGCCGCCGGCGTGGAGGGGCGCAGGAAGAGCCGCTCCAAGTACGGAACCAAGCGGCCCAAGGAGTAAGCCATGGCGAGGAGAAGAAGAGCCGAAATCCGTAAACTTCCGCCCGACCTCGTCTACGGCGACGTGGTGGTGACCGCCTTCATCAACAAGATCATGCGCGACGGCAAGAAGAACCTGGCCGCCCGCATCTTCTACGACGCCTGCCGCATCATCCAGGAGCGGACCGGCCAGGAGCCCCTCAAGGTCTTCAAGGCGGCGGTGGAGAACGCCAAGCCCCGCATGGAGACCCGCTCCCGTCGCGTGGGCGGTTCCAACTACCAGGTCCCGGTCGAGGTCAGCCCGCGCCGTCAGCAGTCCTTGGCGCTCCGCTGGCTGGTGCAGGCGGCCAACCAGCGCCCCGAGCGCACCGCCGCCGAGCGCATCGCCGCCGAGTTGATCGAGGCGGCCGAGGGCAAGGGCGGCGCGGTCAAAAAGCGCGAGGAAGTCGAGCGCATGGCCGAGGCCAACCGGGCCTACGCCCACTACCGGTGGTAGCGATGGCGCAGAAGACCTTCGACTACACCAAGTTCGACCTCAAGAAGACCCGCAACATCGGGATCGCGGCCCACATCGACGCGGGCAAGACCACCACCACCGAGCGCATCCTCTTCTACACCGGGCGCATCCACAAGATCGGCGAGGTACACGAGGGCGCCGCCACCATGGACTTCATGGAGCAGGAGCGCGAGCGTGGGATCACCATCACCGCGGCGGTGACCACGGCGTTCTGGAAGGAACACCGCATCAACATCATCGACACCCCCGGCCACGTGGACTTCACCATCGAGGTGGAGCGCTCGATGCGCGTCCTCGACGGCGCGGTGGTGGTCTTCGACGCCTCCCAGGGCGTGGAGCCGCAGTCGGAGACCGTCTGGCGCCAGGCCGACAAGTACCGGGTGCCCCGCATCGCCTTCGCCAACAAGATGGACAAGACCGGCGCCGACATCTGGCTGGTTATCAACTCGATGAAGGAGCGGGTCGGCGCCCGGCCGGTCCTGATGCAGCTCCCCATCGGCCAGGAGGACAGCTTCTCGGGGATCATCGACCTCCTCCGCATGAAGGCCTACACCTACGGCAACGACCTCGGCACCGACATCCGCGAGGTCGAGATCCCCGAGGACTACCGGGCCCAGGCCGAGGAGTGGCACGAGAAGCTGATCGAGACCGCCGCCGACTTCGACGAGGAGATCATGATGAAGTACCTCGAGGGCGAGGAGATCTCCGAGGAGGAGATCAAGGCGGCGATCCGCAAGGGCACCATCTCCCTGGACATTACCCCCGTCTTTCTCGGTTCCGCGCTCAAAAACAAGGGCGTCCAGCTCCTCCTCGACGCCATCGTCGACTACCTGCCCTCGCCCCTCGACATCCCGCCGATCAAGGGGACGACCCCGGACGGGCGCGAGGTCGAGCGGCACCCCGATCCGAACGGCCCCTTGGCCGCGCTCGCCTTCAAGATCATGGCCGACCCCTACGTCGGCCGGCTGACCTTCATCCGGGTCTACTCCGGCACCATCAAGGCCGGCTCCTACGTCTTCAACTCCACCAAGGGCAAGAAGGAGCGGATCGGCCGGCTCCTCCGGATGCACGCCAACCACCGCGAGGAGGTCGAGGAGCTCCAGGCCGGCGACCTGGGCGCGGTGGTGGGGCTCAAGGACACGGTCACCGGCGACACCCTGGTGGGCGAGAAGGACGAGCCCATCATCCTCGAGTCGATCGACATCCCCGAGCCGGTGATCGACGTCGCCATCGAGCCCAAGTCCAAGGCCGACCAGGAGAAGCTGGCGATGGCGCTCCAGCGCCTCTCCGAGGAGGACCCCACCTTCCGGGTCCACACCGACCCCGAGAGCGGCCAGACCATCATCTCGGGGATGGGTGAGCTCCACCTCGAGATCATCGTCGACCGGCTGAAGCGGGAGTTCAAGGTCGAGGCCAACGTGGGCAAGCCCCAGGTCGCCTACCGCGAGACGATCACCGTCCCGGTGGACGCCGAGGGCAAGTTCATCCGCCAGACCGGCGGCCGGGGCCAGTACGGCCACGTAAAGATCAAGGCCGAGCCCCTGCCCCGCGGCGGCGGCTTCGAGTTCGTGAACGCGATCGTCGGCGGCGTGATCCCCAAGGACTTCATCCCCGCGGTGCAGAAGGGCATCGAGGAGGCGATGCAGTCGGGTCCGCTCATCGGCTTCCCGGTGGTGGACCTGAAGGTCACCCTCTACGACGGCAGCCACCACGAGGTGGACTCCTCCGAGATGGCCTTCAAGATCGCCGCCTCGATGGCTCTCAAGGACGCGGTCAAGAAGGGCCAGCCGGCGATCCTCGAGCCGATCATGAAGGTCGAGGTGGTCACTCCCGAGGAGTACCTCGGCGACGTGATCGGCGACTTGAACTCCCGCCGGGGCCAGATCCTCGGCATGGAGCCCCGCGGCAACGCGCAGGTGGTGCGGGCCTACGTGCCCCTCGCCGAGATGTTCGGCTACGCCACCGACCTGCGCTCGAAGACCCAAGGTCGGGCCTCGTTCGTGATGTTCTTCGACCACTACGCCGAGGTTCCCAAGCAGATCCAAGAGAAGCTGATGCAGGAGTGAGGTGAGGGCCATGGCGAAAGAGGAATTCAAACGCACGAAGCCGCACGTGAACGTAGGGACGATTGGTCACGTGGACCACGGGAAGACGACGTTGACGGCGGCGATCACGTTTGCGGCGGCGGCGGAGAACCCGAACGTCGAGGTTGCGGACTACGATCAAATCGACAAGGCGCCGGAGGAGAAGGCCCGCGGCATCACGATCAACACCGCCCACGTGGAGTACGAGACCGCGAAGCGGCACTACTCCCACGTGGACTGCCCGGGCCACGCCGACTACGTGAAGAACATGATCACCGGCGCGGCCCAGATGGACGGCGCCATCCTCGTCGTCTCCGCGGCCGATGGTCCCATGCCCCAGACCCGGGAGCACATCCTGCTCGCCCGCCAGGTGGGCGTGCCCTACATCGTCGTCTTCATGAACAAGATCGACATGGTGGACGACGAGGAACTCCTCGAGCTCGTGGAGATGGAGGTTCGGGACCTCCTGAACCAGTACGAGTTCCCCGGGGACGAGGTCCCGGTGATCCGCGGCTCCGCCCTCAAGGCCCTCGAGGTCTTGCACCAAAACCCCAACACCAAGCGCGGCGAGAACGAGTGGGTGGATAAGATCTGGGAGCTCCTCGACGCCCTGGACGAGTACATCCCCGAGCCCCAGCGGGAGATCGACAAGCCCTTCCTGATGCCGGTGGAGGACGTGTTCACCATCACCGGCCGCGGCACGGTGGCGACTGGCCGCGTGGAGCGGGGCAAGCTCACCGTGGGCGAGGAGGTGGAGATCGTCGGGCTGCGTCCCACCCAGAAGACGGTGGTGACCGGTCTCGAGATGCACCGCAAAGTGCTCAAGGAGGCCATCGCCGGCGACAACATCGGCGCCCTGCTTCGCGGCATTGCCCGGGACGAGGTGGAGCGCGGGCAGGTTTTGGCGAAGCCCGGGAGCATCACCCCGCACACCAAGTTCGAGGCCCAGGTGTACGTGCTGACCAAGGAGGAGGGCGGCCGGCACACGGGGTTTTTCTCGGGGTACCGTCCGCAGTTTTACTTCCGGACGACGGACGTGACCGGGGTGGTGACGCTTCCCGAGGGCGTGGAGATGGTGATGCCCGGGGACAACGTGAACTTCACGGTGGAGCTCATCAAGCCGATTGCGCTTGAGGAGGGTCTCCGGTTCGCGATCCGCGAGGGCGGCCGCACCGTGGGCGCCGGCGTCGTCACCAAGATCCTGGAGT
>WFXV01000239.1 GCA_015490435.1 Thermaceae bacterium | reverse complement strand
TACCGAAGTTCCGATGAGCGGGATGCCCACCTTCCCAAATGGCTTCACTACTACAACTGGCACCGGCCGCACTCCAGTCTGGGCAACCAAGCCCCTGTCTCACGTTTAGGGCTTAAGGTGAACAACGTTGTGAGACTGCACATCTAGCCGAAGGTCTTCTTCACCGCCTCCCGCGTCCACGCGATCTCCGCCTCGCTGTGGGCCACCGAGAGAAAGGCCGCCTCGAACCGGCTCGCCGGCGGGGTCTACTGGCCGGCGAGGAGCCCGTGGAAGAAGCGGCCGAAGAGCTCGGGGTCGCTCTTCTCGGCGTCCCGGAAGGAGCGGACCGGCCCCTCGGTGAAGAAGACGGTGAGCATCGAGCCCACCCGGTTGATCGTGTGGGGTACGCCGGCCTCGGTGAGCGCCTCGGAAAGCTCCTTTTCCAGGGCCGCGCCGAGGTCTTCGAGCCGGGCGTAGTAGGTGGGGTTTTCCGCCAGGAGCTCGAGCGTCTTCTTGCCCGCCGCCATCGCGAGCGGGTTCCCGGAGAGCGTCCCCGCCTGGTAGACGGGGCCGAGCGGCGCGAGTTTCTCCATGATATCGGCCCGCCCGGCGTAGGCGGCGGCGGGAAGCCCCCCGCCCATCACCTTGCCCAAGGTGACGAGGTCGGGCGAAAGGCCAAAGCGCTCGGTCGCCCCGCCGAAGGCGAGGCGGAAGCCGGTCATCACCTCGTCCACGATGAGGAGAGCGCCAGACTCTCGGGTGAGCTCCCTTAGCGCCTTCAAAAACGCCTCGCTCGGGGGGATAACGCCGCTATTGCCCACCACCGGCTCGAAGATCACCGCGGCAATTTCCTCGCCCCGCTCGGCAAAGAGCGCTTTCAACCCCTCGACGTCGTTGTACTCGGCGACCAGGGTGAGCTTCGCGTATTCCTCTGGGACCCCGGCGGAGGAGGGGTGGCCGAAGGTGAGCGCCCCCGAGCCCGCCTCGACCAAAAGGCCGTCGGCGTGGCCGTGGTAGTTGCCGCGGAACTTCACCAGGTAGGGGCGGTTGGTGTAGCCCCGGGCCAGCCGGATCGCGCTCATCGTGGCCTCGGTGCCCGAGTTCACGAAGCGGACCCGCTCGGCCACGGGATAGGCCCTTTGGATGAGCTCGGCGAGCGCGAGCTCGAGGGGGTGTGGCGCCCCGAAGGAAAGCCCCTTCTCGGCGGTCTCCTTCACCGCCGCCACCACCTCGGGGTGGGCGTGTCCCAGGATCATCGGCCCCCAGGAGAGGACGTAGTCTACGTACCGCGTCCCCTCCACGTCCCAGACGTAGGGGCCCTCGCCCCGGACCAAGAACCGGGGCACCCCGCCGACCGCCCCGAACGCCCGCACCGGGCTCGAGACCCCGCCCGGAAGCAGCTTCCTTGCCTTCTCGAAGAGCTCCGCGTTCTTCACGAAAACGAGTTTACCCGCTCCCCTCCCCACCCCCTAAACTAGACCTATGCTCTACACCCGCGATCGGCTCCTCGCCATTGAGGACGAGACCCTCGCCCCCTACGCCATGCGGGCGAGTCAGACGAGGGGCCGGGAGCACCCCGAGGAGGAGTCCGCCTTTCGCACCCCCTTCCAGAAGGACCGCGACCGGGTGGTCCACACCACCGCCTTCCGCCGACTCGAGTACAAGACCCAGGTCTTCGTCAACTACGAGGGCGACTACTACCGCACCCGCCTCACCCACACCCTCGAGGTCGCCCAGGTGGCCCGGAGCCTCGCCCGGGCCCTGGGCTTGAACGAGGACCTCGCCGAGACCGTGGCGCTTGCCCACGACCTCGGCCACCCCCCCTTCGGCCACGCCGGCGAGCGGGTCCTCGCGGAGCTCATGGCCGACCACGGGGGCTTCGACCACAACGCCCAGTCGCTCAGGATCGTCACCCACCTGGAAAAGCGCTACCCCGGCTTCCGCGGCCTCAACCTCACCTATGAGGTCCGCGAGGGGATCGCCAAGCACGAGACCGCCTACGACGTGCCCGACGCGGGCTTCGGGGAGGGCAGGCCCACCCTCGAGGCCCAGATCGTGAACCTCGCCGACGAGATCGCCTACAACGCCCACGACCTCGACGACGGGCTCCGGAGTGGGTTGCTCCTTCCCGCAGAGCTTACCCAGGTTCCCCTCTTGGTCGAGGTGGCGGACGAGGCGGGGATCGAGCTTCCCGCCCTCGACGAGTTCGCCCGGCGGGTTTTGGTGCGCGAGCTCCTCGGCGCGATGATCACCGACGTCATCCTCGCGACCCACGAAAACCTCGAGAGAAACCGGATCCAAAGCGTCGAGGACGTGCGCCGCTTTCCCGCGCCGCTCGCCACCTACTCCCCGGAGATGGCCGAGAAGGTCGCCGAGCTTCGCCGCTTCCTCTATCAAAACCTCTACCGCCACTGGCGGATCCTCCGCCAGGTGGGCAAGGCCCGCCACGTATTGAGGCGGCTCTTTTCCGCCTACGTCGAGATGCCCGAGATGCTCCCGCCCACGGTGCAAGAAGCCGCCGAGGTCGAGGGGCTCTACCGCGCGGTCTGCGACTACATCGCCGGGATGACCGACCGCTTCGCCCTGGACGAGTACGCCCGGCTCTTCGACCCCTACGGCCGCTGAGGAAGCCAGAGCGCGAGCGCCCGCACCGGCACCCCGATCTCGAGCGGCCCTTCCTCGCTCGCCAGGCGGTAGATCCGCGGGCTCCCGCGCCTGAGCGCGTAGATCACGCCGTCGGGGCTGCCCGCGAGGTCCACGAGCGCCCCCGCGTCCTCGTCGTCGGCGAGGGGGAGGGGGTGGCTCGCGAGCAGCTTGCCCGCCTGGCTCAGCACCCGCACCTTGCCGGCGTCGGCGTCGTAGATGAGCAGGTTTCCCTCGGCGTCGATGCCGAGTCCGGCGAGCCGCCGGGGGGAGGGGTCCTGGGCCGAGACCGCCAGAATGAACCGGTCCTTGTAGTTGCCCTCGGCGTCGAGCCGCTGTACCTGCCTGCCGTCGAGGTCGAGGACGTACACGTCGTCCCAGACCGCGATCTGCACCGCGTTTTGGAAGCTGCCCCGGCCGGGGCCGCGGCCTCCGAAGCGGAGCTCGGCCCGGCCCTCGAGGGTGAGGCGGGTGATCGCCTGCGACTCGCTGTCGAGCACGTAGACGCGGTCGTTCCTCCCGCAGGCGATGGCGATCGGATTGAAGAACTCCCCGAGCTTGAGCCCGTAAGTCCCGGTGGCGAGCACCTCTTCCCCCTCGGGGGAGAAGCGACGGATCATCCCCCGGTTGCCGGTGAACTCGAAGTGGACCACCCAGACGTAGCCCTCCCGGTCCACCGCCAGGTCGCTCGCCACCTGGTGGCCGAACGCGCGGACTGGAAGGCCCTTTTGGTCCACCAGCCGGAGGTTCCCGCCGGGGGCCTCCACCGCCAGGGCCAGCAGGTGGCCCTGGGCGAGCTCGGGGGTCTCGGCCTCGCGGAGGTGCTTCAAGGTGGCGATCACCTCGGCCAGGTCCGGCCGGCGGGCCGGGTCCTTTTCCAGCATCCGCATTACCAGGTCGTTGAGCAGCGGGTGGAGCTTGGGGTTTTTCTGGATCGGTGGGACCGGGCGCTCGTGGATCTGCTTCCTCGCCACCTGCTCGAAGTCGCCCTGGAAGGGGGCTTCGCCCACCAGCGCCTCGTAGAGCACCACCCCCAGGCTGTAGACATCGCTTTTCTCGTCGAGGGGTTGCCCCTTGGCCTGCTCCGGGCTCATGTAGGTGGGGGTGCCGATCCGGGCCCCCACGGTGGTGAGCCGGGTGAACTCCTTGCCGGCGGCGATGCCGAAGTCCATGAGCCGCACCCCGGCGGGGTCGACGTCGCCGTCTTTCAGGGCGCTGCGGTAGATCATGATGTTCCCGGGTTTTAGGTCCCGGTGCAAGAACCCCTGGTCGTGCATGTATTTGAGGGCCTCGGCCACCGGCAGGAGGACCTTGCGGGCCAGCTCGGGGTTGAGCCGGCGGTTGGCGATCAGCTCGTCGAGGCTGGGGCCGTCCACTAGCTCCATGGCGATGAAGTGGGTGGTGCCCGCCTGGCCGTGCTCGTAGACCTTGATGATGTTGGGGTGGCGGAGCTTTTTCAGCACCTCGGCCTCTCGGTGCAGCCGCCGGAGGAACCGGGGCTCGCTGGCGTAGCGCTCCTGGGGGATCTTGAGCGCCGCCACCAGGCCGTCGGCCCGGCGCTTCGCCCGGTAGACGGTGGCCATCCCGCCGGTCCCGAGCTTGCCCAGAATCTGGTAGCGCTCTTCCAGGGGTTCCTTTTCCGAGGGGGGCAAAAGGCGCCGCCGCCGGCGCCGGGGCAGGCGGGGCACGAAGCGCTCCCGGGGGGTGACCAGGCTGCCGAGCCCCAAAAGGGCGAGCCCGGCGAAACCGTAAGGACGCCCGCTCAGTCCGAGCAGGAGGCCGGCGTCGGCGAGGAGGAGCAGGAGGACGAAACCGAGAAGCGCCCCGGGACCCAGCCTGAGGAGCAGGAGCAGGGTCAGCAGGTACAGGGAAAAGGCGAGCACGTAGGGCGCTTCCGGCATGTCTACCCCATTCTAGGCCCGGGTTCGCTGAGTAGGACCCCACATGTGCGGGATGGCCTACAAGTGGTCCGCAGGGTTGCTAAACTACCTCCCAAGACATGCGCGCGGTGCTGGCTATTCCCGCCTTTCGACGCTTTTTCGTCGCGTCGCTCATCACCCAGGCCGGGGACCAGGTGCACCGCATCGCGCTCTACGTCCTGGTCTACCAGCTCACCGGGAGCACCGCGATGGTGGCGGCGGTGCTCTCGGCCCAGCTTTTGGTGAACGTCTTCTTGAGCCCGCTCCTTGCTACCTGGGCGGAGCGCAAGGAACGGCGGGGGCTCTTCATCGCTTCCCAGGTCGTGCAGGGGCTCTTGGTCCTCCTGATCCCGTTGGTGGGGACGAAGAGCCTGCTCGCCCTTTGGGCGATCGTCTTCGCGGTACACATCTTCCAGCGGCTCGAGTATCCCCTAATCGCCGCGATTACCCCGGAGCTCGTGCCCAAGGAGCATCTCGACGAGGCCAACGGCCTCGTTTCTTTTACCCAGCGGTTTTCCGAGGTGGCGGTGGTGGGGCTCGCCGGGGTCCTGGTGGCGGCGATTGGTCCGGTACCGGCCTTCTACCTGAACGCGGCGAGCTTCTTCGTCACCGCCTTCCTGCTCCTCGGGCTGCCCCGCATCCCGCCGCCGCCGGCCGAGCCCAAGGACTACCTGGAGCAGCTCAAAGAGGGGTTTTCCTTCCTGCTTTCCCACCCGGTGCTCCGGCGGGTGGTGGGGGCGCTCTTCGTGGCCGCGCTTTTGGGCTCGGTGGAGAACGTGCTCGGGGTGGTGCTGGCGCTCGGGGTGTTGAACGTCGGTTCCGAGGGGTACGGCGCCATCGAGATGGCGCCGTACCCCTCGGAACCGACGTTCAACACCCCGAGCGCCAGCACCACCCCGAGCACGTTCTCCAC
>WFXV01000238.1 GCA_015490435.1 Thermaceae bacterium | reverse complement strand
GCGAGGGCAAGGGCGAGCGCCGCCAGGGTGGCGTAGCCAGTGGCGGCGTAGACGACGAGGGCGGCGGCGAGGGGGACGAGGGCGTAGAGCGTGCCGAGGCCCCCCACCGAGAGCCCCGCGAGCACGCCGAAGAGCACCCCCGCTCCCCGAGCGCGGAGGGGCATCCTCGGCGCCAGGAAGGCAAAGGGGTAGAGGTGCCCCAGGTAGGCGAGGAGGGCGGCGGCGAAGGTCCAGGGCGGGCCGAAGCCGGTGATCAGGTAGACCGCCAGGTAGCCTTTCAGGAAGTCGGCGGCGAAGGCGGCGAACAGGGCCTTGGCCCCGAGCTTCTTGAGCGCGCTCTCGAGCCCAAGGTTATAGGTCGAGGCGAGCAGGGGATCCACCCCGGAGAGCCTCTTCGCGATCCAGTAGCCCACCGGCAGGGCGCCGAGAAAGTAGGCGAGGAAGAGGAGGAGCACCCCCAGCGCTTCCATCGGCGCCTACCTTACCAGGAAGCGAAGGCCCTCGAGCACCCCCGCGCTCGCCAGCGCCACCAGCACCCCGGCGGTGACCACGCCGGCGGAGATCGCGGGGAGGGCGTAGCGCTTTTTTACCCCGAGCACCACCGCGAGCACGCTCCCGGTCCAGGCGCCGGTGCCGGGGAGGGGGAGGGCGACGAAGAGGAAGAGCCCGAGCGCCCCGTAGCGCTGGACCTTCTCCTCCCCCTTGAGGCGCACCCGGGCCTCGAGCGCGTCCCAGAACCGTTTGAAGAGGGGAAGGTGCTCGAGCGCCCGCACCGCCCAGGGCAGGACGGCGAGCAAGACCGGGACCACCAGCAGGTTCCCGAGCACCGACCAGAAAAACGCCTCCCAGACCGGAAGCCCGAGCGCAACGCCCAAGGGGAGCGCGCCCCGGAGCTCGACCACCGGGGCCATCGCGGTGAGGAAGACGTAGAGCTCGGTCACGGGCGAAAAAAGTATACGCGCGGGGAACCTTCCCCGCTCGGGCGTTTTGGGAGCTCTAGCTTCGCGCCTTGGCGGCGACCTCGACCAGCTTCTTGAAGCCCTCGGGGTCGCGCACCGCGATGTCCGCGAGCACCTTGCGGTTCAGGTTCACACCGGCAAGCTTGAGCCCGTGCATGAACTCGGAGTAGCGCATCCCGTTCTGCCGGGCGGCGGCGTTGATGCGGGCGATCCAGAGCTTGCGGTAGTTGCGCTTTTTCTTCTTGCGGTCGGCGTAGGCGTGCTCGGCGGCGTTCAGGAGGGTCTCCTTGGCCCGCCGGTAGGAGATCGAGCGAAGGCCCCAGAACCCCTTGGCCCGCTTTAGGAGCCTTTTATGACGGCGGCGACGGACGACACCGGTCTTGGCACGGGGCATCGCTTACCTCCAGTCGTAGGGCAGGAGCACCCGGAACTTGCGGGCGTCGCCCTCAAAGAGCACGAACTTCTTGCCCTTTTGCCGGATCGTCTTGCCCGACTTCTTGTAGTTCAGGTGGCGTTTCCCGGTTTTGTAGGCCACCACCTTGCCACGGGCGGTGATCTTGACCCGCCCCTTGGCGCCCTTGTGGGTCTTCATCTTCGGCATGTTTCACCTCCGCTGGCCGGGCGCCCCACGGGGGTCTTTGGCCCGGACGCAGCGCCCGCTAGTCTACCACACGCGCTACTTTTTCGCGATGGGGGCGAGGACCATGTTCATATCGCGGCCGGCGAGCTGGGGCGGCATCTCCACGGTGGCGATCTCCTTGAGGTCCTCGGCCACCCGGTCGAGGATCTTCTTGCCGAGCTCCGGGTGCGCCATCTCCCGGCCCCGGAACATGATCGTCACCTTGACCTTGTGGCCGTCCTCGAGGAAGCGCCGGACGTGCTTGAGCTTGGTCTGGTAGTCGTGCTCGCTGACCTTGACCCGGAACTTGATCGCCTTGATCTCCTGCTTTTTCTGCTTCTTGCGGCGCTCCTTCTCCTGCTGCTGCTGCTCGTAGCGCCACTTGCCGTAGTCCAGGATCCGGGCCACCGGCGGCTTGGCAGCGGGACTCACCAAAACGAGATCGAGGCCCTTTTCCTGGGCGATCCTTAGGGCCTCGCGGGTATCCACGATACCGAGCTGTTTTCCGCTTTCGTCGATGAGCCGCACCTGCCGGACGCGGATTTCCTCGTTGATCCTATGCTCCCTGATTCAGCATCACCCCCAAGAGCGCTTCACCGAACGCTCAGAAACTACCGGCCCTAAGTGTACGGGGGCCGATGCGGCGGGCGCAAGCGGAAGTAGGCTTTAGGCGTGGTCCGGATCGTCCTCTTCGAGCCCGAGATCCCCCAGAACACGGGCAACGTGGCCCGCACCGCGGTGGCGCTCTCGGCCGAGCTTCACCTCGTCCGCCCCTTTGGCTTTCGCTGGGGCGACCCCCGGATGCGCCGGGCCGGGCTCGACTACTGGAAGCACCTCCGCTACGTGCTCCACGACTCCTGGGAGGCCTTCCTCCGGGCGCTTCCCGAGGACGCCCGGGTTTTCGCCTTCAGCGCCCACGCCGAGCGCTCGCTCTATTCCGCCCGCTTCCAAAAGGGGGACTGGCTCCTTTTTGGCCCCGAGACCCGGGGGCTTCCCCCCGAGGTGCTCGCCCGCTTTCCCGCCCTCAAAATCCCCACGCCGGGGCCGGTGCGCTCCTTGAACCTGGCGGTGGCGGTGGGGGTCGCGGCCTTCGAGGCCTGCCGCCAGATCGCGGAGTAGAATGGGGCATGTTCAAGAAAGCCTTGGGAATCGCGCTGGTCTTGGGGTGGGTTTGGGCGGCGGCACCCGCCCTCCGGGTGCCGGTGCCGGATTTTGCGGCCCGGGGGTTGGCCCCGAAGCCGGAGGTGGCGCTCGCCTTCCAAGTGGCGTTTCCGGGCGCGTACGAGCTGGTCCTCGGCCGCTACCTGGACGGCGAGCGGGTGGGCGAGGCCCGGGGGACGGGCGAGGGGCAGGCGGTGGTGGTCGCCGGATGGCGCCGGGAGAAGGACTGCCTGCTGGTGCTCGTG
>WFXV01000237.1 GCA_015490435.1 Thermaceae bacterium | reverse complement strand
GCCAAGAGCCGCTCCGCCTCCTCCCGCCGGAGCTTCCCCTCCTTAAGCATCCGGAGCACCCTCAAGACCTCGTCCACCCTCGGCCCCCTTCCAAAGCCGCTCGGAAAGCCGCCAAAGCGCGTAAGCCGCCCCGGCGGCCGCCCGCGCGAGCCATCGGCGCACCAGGCCGGCGAGCGCCCGGCCCCTTTGAAACTCTGCCCGAAGCGCCCGCCGCTTCGCTTCGGCCTCGCGGGAAAACGCCTCCGGCTCCCAGTACCCAAACATCGCGCCCCCTTACCAGGATGGTAAGGGGTATTTTTCAAAATGTCAAGTTAGCCTTTACATTCATCAAACCGGGTGCCGGCCGCCGAAGAGGGGCGCGGCGAAGAAGGCCGCCGCCATCGCCAAGAACGCGAGGGTCCAAAGCAAAAGACGGAGCCCCGGCGCGGCGCCAGCAAGGAGCATCCGCAGGGTGAAGAGCGACCAGGCGAGGAGGGTGAGGACCTCCTTCGGATCCCAGCTAATCGGCGACCCCCAGACCCGAAAGGCCCAGGCCATGCCGGTGAAAAGGCCCAGGGTGTAGGCGAGGTAACCGAGGCGGAGGTAGGGGAGCTCGAGCCCGGCGAGCACCAAGAGCGGCGGGCGGTCGAGCGCCTGCCAGGGGCGCTCCTTGAGCGCCCGGTGCTGCAGGTAGCCGAGCACCGCGGCCAGGTAGGCTACGGTGAGGAGCGCGTAGGCGACGAGAAAACTCCCCCCGTGGAGGAAGAGCGCCCAGGCCGGGAGCCCCTCGGCCACCCGCCCCAGGTAGTGGAGGGAGACCAGGGCGACGAGCGCCGCCGCGGCGTAAAGCGCCCGCACCAGGGCGGCCATCCGCGGGCGATAGGCGTAGAGCCGGCCGAACCCCACCAGCCCCGCCGCGAGCAGCATCCCGATGTGAAAGGGGCTGGCGAAGGGCGTTTTGCTCTCCCAGGTGGCGAGCAAGAAGGCGAGGAAAAAGGAGAGCGCAGCAAACCCGGTGGCACTGAGGCCAAAGGCCAGCGCGCCCGCCAGGATCAAGACCCCGAGGCCCACGAAAAGCGCGATCATCGCGTCAGGAGCACCCGATCGAGACGCTCGGCGGCGACCTCGTCCTTGGCCAGCTGGATGAGCGCGTGGGCGGCCCTGCCGAGCACCCGGCGGACCCGGCGGCGAAGCGCCCGCTCGGCGTCCGGGTCGAGCCCGGCGAGCTTGCCGCGGAGCAGGGCACCGATCTCGGCCTCGAGGAGCGCCTCGAACTCCGCCTCGATCCGGCGGATCCGGTCGCGGGCAAGGTGCCCGGCGTACCACTCGAGGTAGTCAGCAAGCCCCTCCTCCACGATCCGCTCCACCCGGGGCAGCTCGGCGGCGCGGGCGGCAAGGTTCTTCTCCACCACGGTCTCGAGGGCGTCGAGGTCGTAGAGGTAGGCGCCCGCGAGCCTTCCCACCTCGGGCTCGACGTTCCGGGGGAGGGCGATGTCAATCAGGAAGAGGGGCTTTTTCCGCCCTTTTAGGACCTCGCGCACCCGGTCCACCCGGACGATGGGGTGGGGGGCGGCGGCGGAGGCGATCACGATATCGGCCTGGGCGAGGGCGCGGGGCAGGTCCTCCATGCCGCAGGCCTCGCCGCCGAAGCGGCTCGCGAGCGCCTCGGCCCGGGCCCGGGTGCGGTTCAGCACCAGGACCCGCGCGATCCCGAGGTCCTTGAGGTGGGTGAGCACCAGCTCGGCCATCTCCCCGGCCCCGAGCACCAAGGCGGTGTGGCCGGCGAGGTCGCCGAAGACCGAGCGGGCGAGGTCCACGGCGGCGTAGGCGACGCTCACCGCCCCGGCCCCGATCGCGGTCTCCGAGCGGGCCCGCTTCCCCACGTAGACCGCCCGCTGAAAAGCCTGCTCCAAAAGCGGCCCTGTGGCCCGGGCCCGGCGGGCGGCAAAGAGCGCCTCCTTGACCTGGCCGAGGATCTGGGCCTCCCCCACCACCTGGCTCTCGAGCCCGCTCGCCACCCGGAAGAGGTGGCGAAGCGCGGCGGTGCCGCGGTGCTCGTAGAGGTGGTCGGGGAAGTGGCCGAGGTGCTCGAGGTAGAGCGCCCTCGGCTTCTTCCGGGGCCGCACCAAATAGAGCTCGGACCGGTTGCAGGTGGAGATGAGGACGGCCTCCCCAGCCTCCTTCCGGAGCGCCTCGAGCAGGAGGCCAAGCCGGGCCCCGCTCACCGCCACGCACTCCCGCACCCCTACCGGGGCGGTCTTGTGGGAGAGGCCGACGAGGTGAACGGGCGGCTCCGGCACGCCTTCGAGTTTACACGAGGAGCTTCTTAGAAAGCTCCCGGGCGGCCTCCACCCAGCCGGAAAGCCCCGGCGCTTCGGGGTAGGCGACCGGGGCAAAGCCCAGAGCCTCCGCCTTCCTCGCGGTACCCGCCCCCACGCAGGCGGCGGGGCGGCGGGGGAGCCCGGCCCCAAGCCACGCCTCCACCGCCGAGGGCGAGCCGAAGAGCACGATCCTTGCCTTCTCGGCGGCCTCCCGCTCCTCCTCGGTGGGGGTACGGGGAACGAGGGTGTAGGAGTCGATCCGGCACACCGAAAAGCCCCGGTCCAAAAGGCCCCGCTCCAGGTCGTCCCCGGCCCGGGCCGAGGTCGGCCAGAGCACCCGGCCGCCTCCGGGAAGCTCACGGGCGAGCGCGGCCCCTTCCGCCCGGCTCGGGACGAAGGCGACCTCGAGCCCCTGGCCCTCGAGCACCGCCTTCGTGCTCGGCCCCAGCGCGGCGATCCGAACCTCGGGGGCCCCCGCCAGGTACCAGGCGCCGATGAAGTAGCGGGCGGCCTCGGGGCTGGTGATCACCACCCAGTCCCAGGGCTCGATGAGGGCGATCTCCAACGCCTCGTAGCCTTCCTCGAGCTTCTCGTAGGCGAGCACCGGAACCGAGACCGGCTCGAGCCCCACCGCGCGCAGGCGCTCGGCGAGCTCGGCGTCCTTTTCCGGGGGACGGGTCAGGGCAACCAGCACGAGGGTAGCCTAGCCCATGGCGCGGGGGCAAAAGGCCCGCTAGGCTCGGGGAGGTGACCTCGCTCTACGTCCACGTCCCCTTCTGCCCCACGATCTGCCCCTACTGCGCCTTCCACGCGGTGCGGCGAACCCCCGGAGCAGTGGAGGCCTACCTGGAACGGCTCGCGGCCGAGGCCCGCGCAATCCGCCCCCGGCTAGAGCCCCTCGAAACGCTTTATTACGGGGGCGGCACCCCGAGCTACCTGCGGGAGGCCGAACTCGTGCGCCTTTTGAACCTCAACCTTCCGCTCGCCGAAGGGGCCGAGCTCACCCTGGAGGCGAACCCGGGCACGCTGAACCGAAAAAGGCTCGAGCTCCTAAAGGCCCTCGGGGTCAACCGCCTCTCGATCGGGGTGCAGAGCTTCCAGGACCACGTCCTCCGCGCGCTCGGCCGCGCCCACCGGGCGAAGGGCGCCTTCCGCGCGGTGGAGGAGGCGCTCGCCGCCGGCTTCCGGGTCTCGGTGGACCTGATCCTGGGCCTGCCCGGTCAGGACGTGGAAGAGGACCTCAAAACCGCCGCCCGGCTCGGGGTGCGCCACGTCTCCGCCTACACCCTGATCCCCGAGCCCGGCACCCCCCTCGCCGCCCGCGTCCAGGAGGACCCCGACCGCGAGGCCGAGGCCTTCGCCGCCGCCCGGGAGATCCTCGGGGCGGTGGGGTTTGTTCGCTACGAGGTGGCGAACTTCGCCCGGCCCGGGGAGGAGGCCCGGCACAACCAGGTCTACTGGCGGATGGGCTTTTGGGCCGCGCTCGGCCCGGCGGCGGCGAGCCACGAACCCGCCAGCGATCCCGGGGTCTACGCCCTTCGCCGGACGAACCCCCCGCTTTTCCGCTGGCTTTCCGGCGAGGCCCCAAAAATCGAGCGCATTTCCCCCCTTGAGCACGCCAAGGAAGCGCTGATGATGGGCCTCAGGACCCGGGAGGGGGTGGATCTCAGGGCGCTTGAAGTGCGCACCGGCCTCGCCCTCGGCGAGCCGGTCCTCAAGGCCGCCGCGCCCTTGGTGGAAGCCGGCTGGCTGGAGGTTCGGGGCCCCCGCCTCGCCCCCACCGAGGCCGGGCTCGACCGCGTTCACTCCTTGGTGCTCTCGCTCTGGGACGCGCTTTCCTGAACGATCCTGAGCGGCTCGGCGAACCAGAGCGTCCGCTGGGGGAAGGGGATCTCGATCCCGGCCTCGTCCAGCGCCCGCTTGGCCGCCTCGGTGAGCTCGGCGGTGATCTTCGGGAGCCGGGCGATCGCGTCCTCGGGGATCCAGGCGACCAGCGCGTAGTTCACGCTGGAGTCGGCGAGCTCCTTGACCCAGACCTCGGGCGCGGGGTGGGAAAGGATCCCCGGGTGCGCTTTCAGCACCCGCTCGAGCACCGGCCGCACCTCGGCGGGGTCGTAGCGGTAGGCCACCCCTACGGGAACGTGGATCCTGAGCGGCCCCCCGGCGGAAAGGTTTTGGATCTCGCCGCCTGCGATCTTGGCGTTCGGGATCGCGATCAGTTCGTTGTCGGGGGTGCGGATCCGGGTAGTGCGCAGGGTAATGCCCTCGACCCGCCCGAGCTTGTCCCCCACCCGCACCCAGTCGCCGAGGCGAAAGGGGCGGTCGGCGAGGAGCACCACCCCGGCGATGAAGTTGGAGAAAGTGTCCTGGGCCGCGAGGCTCACCGCCAAGCCGGCGACGCCCAAGGCCCCAATCAGGGGCGCGATCTCGCGCCCGGCGACGAGGTAGGCGGTCCAGACCAGGATCAGGACCAGCGCGAGGTAGCGCGTCAAGACCACCAGGTTCGGGTCCACGCCCCGGCGCTCGAGGTAGATCTCGATCCCGGCCTCGGCGAGGAGCCAGACGAGGTAAGCGGCGGTGAGCTTGAATCCCACGAGGAGGACCGCCTCGGGGTGGCCGATCCCGAAGATCGCCGAGGCCCCGGCGAGGAGCGCGGTCCAAAAGAGCAGGTTCCAAAACCAGGCCACCGCTCGACGCACCCGGGGGCCGAAGCGGTTGAAGGCGAGGTCCGAACCCCAGCGCAGCAAAAGCCGAAGGGCGTAAAGCAAGAGGGCGAAGAGCAGGAGGGCGAGCCCGCGGCCGAGCATCGCCTCCCACCCCTGGGCGAAGAGCCCCTTGGGCAAGAGCGCCTTGAGGGCGTCCAGAAGGTAGGAAAGGACGCTCACGAACCGCCCCCCACCTCGGCCAGGCGCGCGCGGAGCGTTTCCTCGTCGGGAGCCCCGACCCGGACATAGGGACGCTCGAGCACGAAGGGCCGGGCGTAGGGAAAGGTCAGCGCCCGCGCCAGGTCCTCCACCGGCCGCACCCCCACGTACCCCCGGATCCCGGCCTCGGGAAGCGCGTAGCCGAGCACGCCCCGGAGGTGGGCCTCGGCGAACGCCGGGGCGAAGAGGGAGCGCTCGGTGGGGAAGGGGGCGAAGTCGAGGAAGTAGACCTCGTTCTGGTAGAGCCCGGCCCGCACCTCGACCCCGCCGCGGTGCCCGAGGGCGGCGAGGAGGTGCTCGAGCCGCCGGCAGACCGCTTCCCAAAGGGCGTCACCCAGGGGAAAGGGAGCGATCCAGGCCTCCCCCCGCCGGACCGCCGGGGGAAAGCAGCGCACCTCCTCCTCCCCCCGCGCTGCCAGGAAGAGGAGCTCGGCCTCGTAGGGGTAGGCCCGCTCGTAGAGGTAGAGCCCCTCCGGGGGCTCGAAGTCCCGGTCCTCGACCCAGGTGCTCCGGCCGGTCTTGCGCTCGCGGAGCCAGGCGGGAAGCCCGTGGACGGTGACCATCGCCTCCCACTCCCCCGCCCCCAGCACCCGACCGAAGGGCGGGGTGGGGATGGAGAGCGCCCGGAAGAGGCGTTTTTGGATGAGGAGATCGCCGTAGGCCTCGATCGCCCGCCGGCCGGGGTGGGCGCGCTCGTCCCCCTGGAAGGTTTCCGGGGAGAAGCGCAGGAGCAAGTCGTAGCCCTCGGGGTGCTCGTCGGGGGGGAAGAGGTCGAGCTCGAGCCCGAGCGGCAACCCCACCCAGAGCAGAATCCGCGCCCGGGGCGAGACCAGATCCACCGCGATTCTCACAACCTAGAGTCTACGCCACACCGCCCAGGTCCGATGGGCAAGGGCCAGATACCCCTGGCCGAAGGCGCGTAGGGCAAAGCCCGGAAGGGGCCGCAAAAGCTCGAAGGGCTCCCAGTAATGGGGGCTCTCTGGGCGGCCGCGCCGGACGGCCTCGAAGCGGTCGAAACCCTCGATCAACAAAAGCCCCCCGGGCACGATCCGATCGAAAAGGCGGTAGAGCAGCGGCCGGTGCACGAAGTAGCTCATCACCGCCCCGGCGAAGGGCCCGGGAGGCAGCGGCTCGGACTCGTCCTCGAGGTCGAAGGGCACCGCGTGGACCGGAAGGGTCTCCCGCCGCGCCCGCTCCACCAGGCGAAGGAGGGCGTTTTGGCTCTTTTCCAGGACCAAGACCCGGTGCCCCCGCAAGGCGAGGAAGAAGGCGTTCCGCCCGCCCCCGCCGGCCAGGTCCAAAACCGGCCCCTCGGGGAGCTCGGCGGCGTAGGCCCGGACCACGAAGGCGGGCGCGTCGGGACCGGAAAAAAGCCGGTAGTAGGCCTCCCAATCCCGCGGCATCGCCCCGAGAATACGAAAACGGGGGGCCACTAGGCCCCCCGCGTCCGGCAACGCCTCTACTTCACCACCGCGAGCCGGACCACCACCGTCCGCTCCTTGCCGTCGCGGATCACCTTCAGGGTGACGGTGTCCCCCGGGCGCTTGCCAAAGAGCACCGCCCGGAGGTCGTTGATGTTCTCGATCGGCACCCCGTCAGCCTCGACGATCACGTCGCCACCCACGCCGAAGTCGAGCACGTCGCCGCTCGGGGTGTAGACGTAGATGTGGTCCTTGGCGCCCCGGAGCCCCGCCTTCTCGGCCGGGCTGCCCTTTTCCACCTCCTGGATGACGAGCCCGTGGTCGGGGAGCTTGAACCGGCGACGGATCGCCTCGGGGTAGGCCTCCACCGGCAGCACCGTCACCCCGAGCCGCGGCCGGCTCTTGATGATCTCGTCGGCGGAGAGCGTCTTCCCCGCCTTCATCTCGTTGAGGTAGTCCTTGACCAGGTTGATGGGGATGGCGAAGCCGATCCCGGCGAACTGGGGCGCCCCGGCCTGCACGCTGGGCGAGAGGATGGCGGCGTTGATGCCGATCACCCGGCCGTGGGAGTCGAGCAGGGGGCCGCCCGAGTTCCCCGGGTTGATGGCCGCGTCGGTCTGGATCAGGTAGGGGATCAAGCTCGACTCCACCCCGGGGTTTTTCCGCACCGCCGAGACGATCCCCTCGGTCACGGTGAAGTCAAGGCCGAAGGGGTTCCCGATCGCAATCGCCTTCTGGCCCACCACCACCTGGTCGGAGTCGCCCAGGGGAATGGGGTGCAGCCTGTCCTTCGGGGCCTTCACCTTGAGGAGGGCGATGTCCATCGGCGGCACCGCGCCCACCACCCGGGCGGGGTAGGGTTTCGGATCGCCCTGGAAGCGAATCTCGATCTCGTCGGCCCCCTTCACCACGTGGTAGTTGGTGAGGATGTGCCCCTCCTTGTCGATCACGAAGCCAGAGCCCGTGCCCTCGCGGGGCGGGACCACGAAGGGCTCGAAGAAGGGAGCGAAGTCCTCGAAGCCGGGGGGCAGCTTGGGGCGCACCACCTTGGCCTTGGTGCGGACCGCCACGTAGACCACCCCGGGGCCGGCCCGCTTCACCACCTCGATGGTGTTCCGCTCGTTCTCGAGAAACGCCTGCCTTTGGTTGAAGGCGAAGGCCGGCACCAAGAGGAGCAGGAATAAGAGCCAGGAGACTTTCCGCATACGCACCTCCTTTCCCAAAAGTACGCCCCGGGGGTGAAGGTCGGGTTAGGCGCGAAGGCGCTGGTATGCTGAGTGCGTGCGGGTCTTCGTGATCAACCCCGGCTCCACCAGCACCAAGCTCGCCCTCGCCGAGCTCACCGGCGGCGAGCCCGTAATCCGGGAGCGGATCGAACTCCCCGCCGGCATCGGGGCGAGCCCGAAAAGCGACCTCGAGGCCCGGCTCCCCGCCGTCTTAGCCCAGGCCAAGGCCTGGGCCCCCTTCGACGCGGTGGCCGCCCGGGGCGGGATCTTCGGGCCGATGGAGGCCGGGGTCTACCGGGTGGACGAAGCCCTCGTCGAGCTCGCGCTGAAAGCCCCCTTTGGCTACCACCCCGCGAACCTGGGGGCGCCGCTTGCGCTCGAGGTCGCCCGGCTCTACCGGGTGCCCGCCTTCGTCGTGGACCCCCCGACGATCAACGAGCTCCTCCCCGAGGCCCGCGTCTCCGGCGTACCCGGCGTCGAGCGCCAGAGCCGGGTCCACGCCCTGAACCTGCGCTACGTCGCCCGCCGGGTCGCCCACCGGCTCGGGCGGGAGCTCAAGGACGCGGTCCTGGTCGGCGCCCACCTCGGCGGCGGCAGCAGCGTGGTGCTCTTCTTGAAGGGCCGCATGGCCGACACCACCGACGCCCTCCTGGGCGAGGGACCTTTCAGCGCGAACCGCGCCGGCACCACCCCGATCCACGGGGTCTTGAAGCTCGTCCGGGAGCGGGGGCTCGACGCCGCCCGCCACCTGCTCTCCCGCCGCTCGGGGTTCTTGGGGCTTTTGGGCACCGACGACCTGCGGGCGATCGAGGCCCGGCTGGAAGAGCCCGAGGTCCGGGTGGTGGTCGAGGCCTACGCCCTGCAGGTGGCCAAGAACATGGCCGCCCTCGCGGTCCACGCCCGCCCCGACGCCTTCTTCCTCACCGGGGGCGCCGCCCGCTTCGGCTACGCCGCCAAACGCATCGAGGAGCGGCTTTCCTGGATGGCGCCGGTCATCGTCGAACCCGGGGAGTTCGAGGCCGAGGCCCTGGCCGAGGGCGTCTACCGGGTGCTCTCCGGGATCGAGGAGGCCAAGACCTATGCAGCTCGAGTTTCGTGAGATCGAACCCATCAAGAGCATGAACCAGCTCCTCGACCTGGCCAGGCTGGTCGCCCAGGTCAAGGGGCCCAAGAAGGTGGCGGTGGCCGCCGCCACCGAGGCCCACGTCATCGAGGCGGTGAACGAAGCCCGGATCGAGGGCCTGATCGAGCCGATCCTCTTCGGCAACCCCGAGCGCATGCGCAAGATCGCCCAGGAGCTCGGGATCAGCGTGGAGAACCTCGACCTCCGCCCCGCCCGCGACCCCGAAGAGGCCGCCGAGCTCGCCACCAAGGCGGTCTCCTCCGGCGAGGCCGACATCCTGATGAAGGGGCTCGTGCACTCCTCGGAGTTTTTGCGCGCCGCCTTGAACCGCGAGTGGGGGCTCAGGACCGGGCGGCTCCTCTCCCACGTGCTGGTCTTCGAGGCCCAGGGGTACGACCGGCTCTTCTTCATGTCCGACGGGGCGATGAACATCAACCCGGGGCTCAAGGAGAAGATCCAGATCGTCGAGAACGCGGTGACGCTCGCCCACGCCCTCGGCATCAACCCGCCCCGGGTGGCCCTCCTCGCCGCCGTCGAAGTGGTGAACCCCGAGATGGAGACCGCGGTCGAGGACGCGATCATCGCCAAGATGGCCGACCGCGGCCAGATCAAGGGGGCGATCGTGGACGGCCCCCTCGCCCTCGACAACGCGGTGAGCGAGGAAGCCGCCCGCATCAAGGGGATCAAAAGCCCAGTGGCGGGCAAGGCCGACATCTTGATCGTCGACAACATCGACGTGGGGAACGTCTTCTATAAAAGCCTGATCTACTTTGCCCGGGTCCGGGGCGCGGGGATCATCATGGGCGCCCGGGCCCCGCTCGTGCTCACCAGCCGGGCCGACCCCGAGGAGGTCAAGTTCCTCTCGCTCGCGCTCGCGGTGGTGCTGGCCGAGCGGCTGCCGTACGTGAGCGCGTAAGCGCGGGGGCAGAGCGAATCCTCCTTTCGGCGAAACATGGGCTTGGAAACGGTGCGCGCATCGCGAGGACAACCTAATGTCGCCCTTTTGACACCCGTAGGTCGCGTGGGCTAAGCTGCAGGCAGGGAGGCAAGCCGTGGCCCTGAAGCCCGTGAACCACGCCGGCGTTTGGCTCTTGCCCGAGGTGCGGGACCCCACCACCGGACGTATCGACGCGAGGAAGCTGGCCCGGGCGCTGGGCGTCAAGCAAGCCCAGCTCGCCCGAGCGCTCGGGGTGGACCGCCGGGTCCTCGCGAGCAAGCCTACCCTTCCCCGTATTCAGGCGCGGGCGGGAATGCTCGAGCGGACGCTCGCCATCCTGGTGGATTACCTGGGTAGCGAGGAGGCGGCGCGGGCTTGGTTCCACGCCCCCAACCCCAACCTGGAGGGGCGCACGGCTTGGGAGGTCTGCGAGGACACCGCGCACTACCCCAAGGGCCTTGAAACCGTGGTGCGCATGGTGGAGCGGGTGCCCAGGGGAATCCCCTCGTGAAGAGTGCCCGTGCGCTGAAGACGGCCCTGACCCGCGTCGGGGCCGTTCGCCTATCGGGAACGGCGGTTCGCCTGGTGGACGAAGCCTGGGCCGGCCCAGGCGACCTGCTCTCGGGCGAGGGCGCGTACCGTCACGGTGGCCGCTACAACCCGCCGGGGCGCTTCCGGGTGGTTTACCTAACCGAGAACGCCGCCGTCGGCCTCGCCGAGATCGCGTACCCCCTAAGCGCCGGCGGTCGGTTCGCGGTGCCGGGGCCAAGCGGGTCGTAGTGGTGCCGGTAATCTTTCGCTTAGCCCGGGTCCTCGACCTTTGCGACTTTCGGGTCCGCATCGCCCTGGGAACCGACCTTGAAGAGATTCTTTTGCCCCTCGAACCCTACGAGGCCCGAGGCGAGGAGGCCCCTACCCAGCGCCTTGGCGTCGTGGTTTGGAAAGCGGGCTGGAGCGGGATCCAATACCCCAGTCGTTACGATCCCGAAGCCTGCAACCTTGCAGTCTTCCCCGAAAACCTTCGGGAGGGAGAGTCGCTCGAGCCGCAAGGCTAAGCCCTTCACACGAAGACCACGGTCTTGTTCTCGTAGACCAAGATCCGGTCCTCGAGGTGCCACTTCACCGCCCGGGCGAGGACCTGGCGCTCGAGATCGCGGCCTTTCTCGATCAGGTCCTTCACCTCGTCGCGGTGGCTCACCCGGACCACATCCTGCTCGATGATCGGCCCGGCGTCGAGCTCGGGGGTGACGTAGTGGGCGGTGGCCCCGATGATCTTGACCCCCCGCCGGTAGGCCTGGTGGTAGGGACGGGCGCCGGCAAAGGCGGGGAGGAACGAGTGGTGGATGTTGATGATCCGGTTGGGGAAGCGGGAAACGAAGTGCTCCGAGAGGATCCGCATGTAGCGGGCGAGGACGACGAGGTCGGCCCGGCCCTCGAGGAGCTCGAGCATCCGCGCCTCCGCCTCCGGCATCCCGCCCTCGCCCACGGGGACGTGATAAAAGGGCACTCCGAACTCGCGGGCGTAGGGGGCGAGGTCGGGGTGGTTTCCGATCACGAGGGTGATCTCGGTGGGAAGCTCGCCCCTGCGCCAGCGCCAAAGCAGCTCGAGGAGGGCGTGGTCGGCCTTGGAGACGAGGATCGCGGTCTTCTTCACCTCGTCGGCGTAGGCGATCCGCCAGTCCATCCCGAAGGGGGCCGCCACCTCGCGGGCGAAGGCTTGAGCGAGCTCCTCCGGGGAAAGCGCGATCCCTGAAGCGTCGAACTCGAGCCGCATGAAAAACCGCCCCCCGGAGGGGTCGGTGGAGTGCTGCTGCAGGTCGGTGATGTTGGCCCCGTGGCGGAAGAGGAAGCCGGAGACGGCGGCCACGATCCCGGGTCGGTCGGAGGAGGAAACCAAGAGGCGGGCGATCCGAGCCGGCATGTCCCCATGGTAGCCGGCCCCATACCCCCTGCACTTGTCCCTATATGGGTGTAATGGTATAAATGTCCCGACCCCCGTTTGGGAGGTGCATGGGTATGAAAAAGGAAACCAACGGGATGGATCGCAGGGAGTTCCTGAAGCGGACCGGCGCGACCGCCGTGGCCCTCGGGGTCTTTCCCAGCGTGACGCGGGTGCGCGCGCAGGCAAGGCCCACGGCGGACCAGGTGATCCAGGGCAAGGACCCCAGGCTAATCGTCCACAACACCAAGACCGGGGTGCTGGAGACCCCCCTCGAGCTCCTCCGCCAGCACGAGATCACTCCCAAGGAGATCGCCTTCGTCCGCAACAACCAGGTCCTCGCGGGCGGCAAGACCCTAGAGCCGATCCCGCTCAAGGGTTGGACGATCGAGATCATCGGGCTGGTCCACCGCCCGGCCAAGTTCGACGCGAGCGTCCTAAAGGAGCTCCCCCAGCACGAGGTGACGATGGTCCTCCAGTGCTCGGGGAACGGCCGGAGCTTTTACGCCAAGTACGCCAAGAAGACCGGCGGCACCCAGTGGAAGCACGGCGGCATGGCCCAGACCGTCTGGAAGGGCCCCAAGCTCAAGGACGTGCTCGAGCACTTCAAGGTCGAGGTCTACGAGCCCGCCGCCAAGTTCCTCACCGCTAACGGCCGCGACGAGCCTTCGGGCACCAAGCCCGACTTCGAGCACAGCCTGCCCTGGACCGACCCTTACGTCCGGGAGAACGCGATCCTCGCCATCGAGATGAACGGCGAGCCGATCCCGGCGGTCCACGGCGGCCCGGTGCGGCTCATCGTCCCCGGCTACTACGGCACCATGAACGTGAAGTGGATCGGGACCCTCCGCTTTGAGGCCCACGAGTCCTACAACTACAACCAGATCCCCCGCTACCGGGTGCCGATCTACCCGGTGGAGCCGGGCAAGTTCTCGAAGAAGGACTTCACCTACGAGAACTCCCGCCCCAACTGGCACCAGAAGGTGAAAAGCGTGATCTTCGCCCCGCTCGACGGGGAGACGGTGAAGGCGGGCACGGTCAAGGTCGAGGGCGTGGCCTGGAACGACGGGGTGGTCCCGATCGAGGAGGTCCAGGTCTCCACCGACCAGGGCAAGACCTGGACCCGGGCGAAGCTGAAGCCCGGCAAGTCGCCCTTCGGCTGGACCTTCTTCGAGACCTACGTCGCCCTCTCCCCCGGCGAGCGGGAGATCTGGGTGCGGGCGGTGGACAAGCTCGGCCGCGCCCAGCCGCTCAACGGCGGGATCCACTGGAACCCCTCCGGCTACGAGTGGAACGGGGCCGACCGCATCAAGGTCAAGGTCAGCTAAACCGCGCCCCGGGGCGTTGCCCCGGGGCCTCCTTCGGAGCCTTGCGTTACCCGATACCGGTAAGGAGGTCCGCGTTGAAAAAGCTTTGGATCCTCGCCCTACTCGCCCTCGCCCCCGCGTTCGCCCAGCTCACCGAGCTGCCCCCCGGCCCCGGGCGGGACCTGGCCTTCACCAAGTGCCAGCAGTGCCACGACCTCGGCTACGTGCTCGACTCCGCCGGGCTCGACCGCGAGGCCTGGAAGGACATCATCCTCTCGATGATGGACGCGGGGCTCGAGCTCACCGACGAGGAGTTCGCCACCCTGCTCGACTACTTCAGCACCTACATGGGCGAAAACCCGCCGCCCCCGCCCGAGGAGGAGGCCGAGCAGATCAAGAAGGACGTCACCGGCATCGACGTCTACAAGAAGGCCTGCGTCGCCTGCCACGGGGAGAACGGCCAGGGCGTGCCCGGGGCCTTCCCGCCGCTCGCGGAAAACCCCTACCTCTTTAAGGACCGCGCCTACCCCGCGCTGGTGGTGATCTTCGGTCTGGAGGGGCCGATCGAGGTGAACGGCCAGACCTATAGCGGCCTGATGCCCTCGTTCGCCTACCTCTCGGACGAGGAGATCGCCGCCGTGGTCGCCTTCATCCGAAACAACTTCGGGAACGACAAGCTAAGGCCCGAGGACTTCGAGGACCTCACCCCGGAGGAGGTCAAGGCCCTCCGTCAGAAAAACCTCCAGGCCAAGGACGTCCACGCCCTGCGCGAAAAGCTGAAGTAAAGGGCTCCTCCCTGGGGCGGGACCCCTTTCCCGGGGTCCCGCCTTTACCATGAGCATATGGCGCGGACGATCGACCTAAACGCCGACGCCGGGGAATCCTTCGGCCGCTGGAAGCTCGGCCACGACGAGGAGCTCTTCCCCCTGCTCTCCTCGGTCAACCTGGCCACCGGCTTCCACGCCGGCGACCCCCGGGTGATGCTTCGCTCGGTGAGGCTCGCGAAGCGGCACGGGGTGGCGGTGGGCGCCCACCCCGGGTTCCCCGACCTGGTGGGCTTTGGCCGGCGCGACCTCGCCATCTCCCCGGAGGAGGCTTACACCGACGTGCTCTACCAGATCGGGGCGCTCTCCGCCTTCCTCAAGCTCGAGGGACTTCCCCTCCACCACGTCAAACCCCACGGCGCCCTCTACCTCCGGATGCTGCGGGACGAGGCCCTTGCTCGGGCGGTGGCCGAGGCGGTGCGGGACTACGACCCCGAGGTGCCCCTCGTCCTCCTCGGCGGCACCTTGATGGAGGAGGCGGCCAAGGCGGTCGGGGTCCGCTACGTGCGCGAGGCCTTCCCCGACCGCGCCTACCTCTCGGACGGCCGGCTCGCCCCCCGGAGCATGGAGGGCGCGCTCATCCGGGACCCGAAGCGGGCCGCCGAGCGGGCGGTAGCGATGGTCACGGAGGGCGAGATCGAGGCTCTGGACGGGGGCCGGGTCCGGGTGGAAGCCGAGACCCTCTGCGTCCACGGGGACAACCCCGAGGCGGTGGCGATCGCCCGGGCGGTGCGGGAAGCCCTCGTCGCCCACGGGGTCGAGATCAAAGCCTTCTAGCGAGGTAGAGCCCTCCGGCGAGGAGGAGCCAGAGCAGGGCCGGGAGGAAGACCTTCCGAAAGCTCCAGCGGAAGGCCACCGCGAAGGTCACCGAGCTCGCGAAGAGGATGGCGGCGGCGTTCACGAAGAGGAGCAAAACGGAGCCCAAAGCCGCCGTCGCCTCGCCCCAAACGAGGAGCATCCCGGCGTTCACCGCCGGCGGCAAGAGGGCGATCGCCACCATCACCCCGATGAGTGCCTCGGCGAGCTCGGCGACGTAGGCGAGGGCGGCCATCGTCCCCGCCGAGAGGGCGAGGGCGAGGTCGGCCAGGTTGGGCGCCGAGCGCAACCACATCGCCGGGCTCGGCTCCCCGCCGATCCCGAGGGCCAAGAGGGCGCCCACCCCGAAGGCGATCAGGAAACCCACGAGGGCCGCCTCCGCCGACTGGCGGAAAAGCCTTTTGTGCCGCTCGAGCCCGGCGAGGGCGAGGGCCACGAGCGGCGCCATCAGGGGCGCGGTAATCATGCTGGCGACGAGGAGCACGGGGTCGTCGCGCAAGAGCCCGAAGAAGGCAACGAGCGCGCTGAGCGCGGTAAGCAGGAGGAAGACCGGGCCCACCCGGGCGGCCCGGGTGAGCCTGGGCTCGAGCGCCTCCAAAGGCGCCTTCTCGGGTGGCGGGGCGGGCTCGGGGTAGACCCACTCCGCCTCCGAGACCACCGCGAGGTCGGCCTCGCCAAGGGCCAGCCTGAGCCGGGTAAGCACCCGGTCGAGCCGGGCCTCCTCGACCACCGCCTCGACCACCCGGCCGCCCCCCGCGCCCTCGAGCACCCGGGGCTCCACCCCCTCCTCCTCGAAGGCGGCGAGCACCGAGGGAAGCCGCTCCTCTTCGGTGTGGACCCGGACCCAACGCGCCACTACTCCCCCAGCGTAAAGCGGCAGGCCGGCGCCCCCTCGGGGATCCGGGCGGCAAGCCGCACCGTTCGTCCCAGCGCCCGGGCGTAGGCCTCGGCCTCGGCCCGGCAGAGCTCGGGGTGGGCCCGAGCCAGCGCCAACCGGGGGCAACGCCCCTGCACCAGGGCGCCATTCTCGAGTCGGGGGGCGTACCCGCGCTCGGAAAGCCAGGCGAGGAGGGCTTTTTCGTCCCGCACCGGCCCGAGCCGCCGGGCCTGGACCTCGACCAAGAGCTCGAAGAAGGCCCGCTCGCCGAGCTCCCGCCGCACGCGCTCGAAGAGGCCGGCGCAGAACTCGGCGTAGGCGGCCTCCCCCTCCACCGCCCGCCAGTAGCGGCGGGGGCGGCCCCGGCCGCCGTTCTTCCGGTCCTCGTAGCGGACCTTGCCCTGGCGCAAGAGCTCCTTCAGGTGGCGCTGGACCGCCACCCGGGAGAGGCCGAGCGCCTGGGCCAGGGCCTCGGCGGGGCAGGCCTTTTCGCGGAGGAGCTCGAGGATGCGCGCCTTGGTCGCGGAAGCTGCCATCGAACCGCTCTAAGCTTAGGCGAAGCCCCCGCCCTCGGTTGCAAGCAGGCTCACAAACGCGCGAGAATGGCTCCACGGCCCGGGAGGAGTAGGCCGCTTCGCCCGACAGAGCGGGGGCGCCCCGGGCTGAGAGCGCCCCTCGGGAAGGGAGGGCCGAAGGTCGCCCGGGCTGCACGCGGGAGGAACGGGGGCTTCCCCCTAGTAGAGCCCGCCGGGTGCGCCCGTGATAGCGCGAAAGAGGGCGGATGGGCTCCGCCCGGAGGTAGGAGGTGGGATGTAGGAGGCAGGAAAAAACCCACCTCCCATCCCCTACCCCCACCTCCGGCGAAGCCCTCCGAAGCGCGGTGGTACCGCGGGGCGGTTCGCCTCGTCCGCGCAAGGCGTGGAGGAGGTTTTTTGATGCTGGAGAAGGCCTACGATCCGAGCAAGGTCGAGCCCAAGTGGGCGAAGCGCTGGGAGGAAAACCCCTTCAGGGCCGACGCCGGGGCCGTGCTCAGGGGCGAGAAGAAGCCCTTCGTCATCGTCATGCCGCCCCCCAACGTCACCGGCGTCCTGCACATGGGCCACGCCCTGGATAACGCCATCCAGGACGCGATCATCCGCTATAAGCGCATGCAGGGCTATGAGGCCCTCTGGGTGCCGGGCACCGACCACGCCGGCATCGCCACCCAGGTGGTGGTCGAGCGCCTGCTCCTCGCCGAGGGAAAGACCCGCCACGACCTGGGGCGCGAGAAGTTCTTGGAGCGGGTCTGGGCCTGGCGCGAGGAGTCCGGCGGCCAGATCATCCGGCAACTAAAGCGCCTCGGCGCCAGCGCCGACTGGACCCGCGAGGCCTTCACCATGGACGAGGTCCGGAGCCGGGCGGTGCGCTACGCCTTCGTCAAGTACTTCCACGAGGGCCTCGCCTACCGCGGGGAGCGGCTCCTCAACTGGTGCCCCCGCTGCGAGACCACCCTCTCGGACCTCGAGGTCAACTATGAGCCCACCCCGGGCACCCTCTACACCCTCGCCTACCCCTTAGAAGACGGCGGCCACATCGAGATCGCCACCGTCCGCCCGGAGACGATCTTCGCCGACGTGGCCATCGCCGTCCACCCCGAGGACGAGCGCTATAAGCACCTCATTGGCAAAAAGGCCCGCATCCCCCTAACCGAGATCTGGATCCCGATCATCGCCGACGAGGCGGTGGAGCGCGAGTTCGGGACCGGCGCCCTCAAGATCACCCCGGCTCACGACCCCACCGACTGGGAGATCGGAAGCCGCCACGGCCTGCCCGCGCCGAGCGTGATCGACCTCGAGGGCAAGCTCACCGGCGAGCGGGTGCCCGAGGCCTTCCGCGGCATGGATCGCTTCGAGGCCCGGAAGAAGGTGGTCGAGGCGCTTAAAGAAGCCGGGCACCTGGTCAAGGAGGAGCCCTACGAGGTCCACCAGCCCACCTGCGACCGCTGCGGCACCCCGATCGAGTACGCCCTCTTCCCCCAGTGGTGGCTCAAGATGCGGCCGCTAGCCGACGAGGTGAGCGAGCGGCTGGAAAAGGGCGAGATCGCCTTCCACCCCGAGCGCTGGAAGCGGGTCAACCTCGATTGGTTCGCCGGCATCAAGGACTGGAACATCTCCCGCCAGCTTTGGTGGGGGCACCAGATTCCCGCCTGGTACTGCCCCGAGGGCCACGTCACCGTCCCCGAGCCCGAGCGCTTCCTGGAGGACCCTGCGGAGTGCGCGGTCTGCGGCTCAAAGGAGCTGAGGCGCGACCCCGACGTCTTCGACACCTGGTTCTCCTCCGCCCTCTGGCCGCTATCCGTCTTCGGCTGGCCGGAGGAGACCGAGGACATGAAGGCCTTCTACCCCACCCAGGCGCTGGTCACCGGCTACGACATCCTCTTCCTCTGGGTGAGCCGGATGGAGGTCTCCGGGGTCCACTTCACCGGCAAGGTCCCCTTCGAGCACGTCATCCTGCACGGCCTCGTGCTCGACAAGAAGGGCCAGAAAATGTCGAAGTCGAAGGGGAACGTGGTGGACCCCCTGGTGATGGTGGAGAAATACGGCGCCGACGCGCTCCGCTTCGGGCTCGTGCACCTCGCCACCGGCGGCCAGGACATCCGCTTCGACGAGCGCTGGCTGGAGATGGGGCGGAACTTCGCGAATAAGCTCTGGAACGCGACGAGGTTTTTGCTCCTATCCCGCGAGAACTTCGAGGAAAAGGAAAACGCCCCCACCCTCGCCGACCGGTGGATGCGCCACGTCCTCGCCGAGAAGATCCCCGAGATCACAAGGCTCATGGACCGCTTCGACCTGGCGCTCGCCGCCCGCGAGGTCTACCAGCTGGCCTGGGCTGAGTTCGCCGACTGGTACGTGGAGGCGGCGAAACCGGCGCTTAGGGCTGGGAACCGGGCGACGCTCGAGGGGCTCACCGAGGCCCTTTCCACCCTCCTCAAGATGCTCCACCCCTTCATGCCCTTTGTCACCAGCGAGCTCTACCAGCACCTCGTGGGCGAGGACGCCGAGCTCGCGAAGGAACCCTGGCCCAAAGCGCCTAAGCCCGACCCCGAGGCCTTCCGCCGCTTCGAGGCCCTGAAGGCCGCGGTGCGGGCGGCCCGGAGCCTAAAGAGTGAGCTCGGGCTCGATCCCGCCCAGGAGGTCGAGGTCTTCCTGGAAGGTCCCCTCGCCGAGGCGATCCTGGAAGAAGCCGAGGTCTTCCGCTTTTTGGCCCGGGCCAAGCCCGCCCTCGGCGCCCCCGAGCGGGCGCTCGCCGAGGTGACGCCCGAGGTCAACGTCTACCTAGTCCCCGAGGGGCTCGTGGACCTCGCCGCCTGGAAGGGCCGGCAGGAAAAGCGGCTCGCCGAGCTCAAGAAGAAGGCCGCCTCGGCCCGGAAAAAGCTCGAAAACCCTGGCTTCGTCGAGCGGGCGCCGGAGGAGGTCGTGGAGTTCGAGAGAAAGCGCCTGGCCGAGGCCGAGGCCCAGATCCAGCGGATCGAGGAGAACCTGAGGCGGCTCGGCTAGTAGAGCCCGCCCCAGCGGGGGTG
Source organism: Thermaceae bacterium (assembly GCA_015490435.1). Lineage (GTDB taxonomy): Bacteria > Deinococcota > Deinococci > Deinococcales > Marinithermaceae > WFXV01. The sequence goes on along the minus strand of WFXV01000237.1, from coordinate 871 downwards.
GGCGTCGGCGCGCTCGAGCTCGAGCACCCCCTCGATGCCCCCGAGGTGCACGGTGAGGAAGTCGAACCGCGCCTCGGGGGCGCGCCCTTCCCCGAACCCGGGAAGGGGATAGACCCCGGCGGCAAAGAGCGTGACGAAGGCGCCTGCCCGGGAGAAGAAGGCAGGAAGGTCGAGGCTCTTTAGGGTCTCGACTTCGCCCACCAGCACGTTGTCGGCGAAGAAGATCGCCGCCCTGCGCCGGACCACGATCCCCGCCGGCGGCTGCATCGGCCTGCCGCCCGCGAGCCAGAGCAGCTGCCGCTTGGCGACGGCGAGGAAGCCGGCCTCGAGGATCGCCTCCCCGCCCCGCCGAAAGCCCCCGGGGTAGACCCGCACGTCCTCGAGGGGGAGAAAGGCCTTGTTCTCGAGGTTCAAATAGGCGGCGGTGGCGGTCTCCGGGGGGAGGCGGAGCTTGCCCTCGACCCGGTGCGCCCGGGTCACCACCACGGCCTCAAACTCGCTCCAGTTGGCAAAGGGCATGCCGGTAGCCTACCAAAGCCTCGGCGAGGAGGGCGTCGTCCCCCACCCGATAGGCCCAGGCGAGCCGCCGGGCGTAGGCGGTGAGGACGAGGAGCGCCCGGTAGGTGGGGCTTTTGTAGGGGTCGCCCTCGGCCTCGGCGAGGATCCGGTCGTAGGGCGGGGACACCGAAAGACCGGCACTGCGCCGCCGCTCGGCCCCGCGAAACCCCGCGCGGCTCACCCGCGCGCGGGCGAGGGTCAAAAGGGCCTGCTCCCCGAGGGCGAGCACCACGGGCCTCAGCCCGAAGCAGCGCTCGGGGACGGCGAACCAATACTCTGCCTCCTCCGGCGCCACCACCGGCACCCCCCGAGC